>JAKJAC010000017.1:0-270 GCA_022707705.1 Chloroflexota bacterium | reverse complement strand
CCCCGCCGCACAAAATCACTCAAAGAAAAAGAATTTGCATGATGTTCGTCTTATTTTTACCCCAAAGTTGAAACGCACCCGGTGTTAGCGTCGCAACATTAACGCTGCTCCCATGACCAGCAACATTAGGATGATAGCGCCGGCGCAGAATTGTTGTTCCTGAGCCTGGCGCGCTATGGCAGTGGGCATAGGTGTAGGGGTGCCATTCGCTGCTGTTACAGGGCTGGCTGTGGGTGTGGCGGTTGGAAGTTGGAGCAAAGGGTCTTCGAT
>JAKJAC010000179.1 GCA_022707705.1 Chloroflexota bacterium | reverse complement strand
CCTTGAAGGTGACCCGCGCGCCACGGTCCAGCAGGTATTCGTAGAAGCGCTCGGCGTGCTCCTGCTCTTCCTTGGCCTGGAGGTGCATCCAGTGGGCGAAGCCACCCCAGCTCTCGAACGCGAAGTGCGCGGACATGGCTTGGTAGAGGTAGGCAGAATACAGCTCGCGGTTAATCTGTTCGTTGATCGCATCGTGCAGTTTTTGGGACAACATAGTAGCAAACTCCTTTTCAAGTAAGTTATCGATTATTGAGCGAAATCCTGGTCTGTTGAAGGAATTGTACCATAAGCGAGCGATAAAGTCAAATAAGAAATATGGAAATAGCTCAAAAAGGGCCGGGGTGAGTGTGGTGAGACGAGAGGTTTAGGCGTTTAATCCGGGATTGGACAGTGGCGGATCACAGTTTACCGGGAAGAACACGGCATAGGCGGAAAATGCCACTATTCAATGATGAAACCACGGAAAAAACCAAGAGTCTCACGCCAAGGCGCAAAGCCGCTAAGAAATCTTAATGCAAAACTCAATTTCGTTCACTTCTTACAGCATAAAATGGAGGACAAACCTAAAAATCTTTGCGCCTTGGCGGCTTTGCGTGATATTTCTCCCTTTTTGCAGCAGAGTCAATGATGAAACCACGGAACACACGGAAGCCACGGAAGGCATCAAAACTAGTAAAGCGGTGGAGTGATGAGGTTGCAGGGAGCAGAGGGCAGCAGGGGCAGGAGAGCGCGGCTGACCTGACCCCAAGCCTGGATGGAGAGCTCCTCGGCGCGGATGGTGGGGTCGATAGCGGCGGCGGAGAGGGCGGCGGAGACGGCAGCGGAGGGCAAATCCAGGGTGGCAGCGAGGCTGTTGTGCAGCTGTTTGCGGCGCTGTGCAAAGCCGGCGCTCACGATGCGGAAGAATTGCGCTACATCGCAATCACCCACGGGCGGGGTGTCGTAGAGATCCACCCGCACGACGGCGGAATCCACCGCCGGGGCGGGATGAAAGGAGCCCCGCTTGAGGGAGAAGAGAATCTGGGGTTTGCCGTAGAATTGAATGCTCACGCCCAGCAGGCTCAGGTTGCCGGGGGCGGCGACCATGCGCTCGGCGACCTCACGCTGCACGGTGACAATGAGGCGGGCGGGACGCACGGAGGCTTCGAGCAGGTGGCGCAAGACTGCCGCGGTGATGTAATAGGGCAGGTTCGCCACGACAAGGTAGTGTTCGAGGCGCGCGCCCCACAAAGGCAGGGAGGTGGTAGGAACAGGCGCCTTGAGTACCATCGCCGGATCAAGCTTCAGGATATCGCCGTGAACCAGTTCGACGTTGGAGGAAGCGCCGAAAAGGTCCCGCAATACGTCGAGCAGCTGCCCATCCGTCTCCACGGCGATGACATGCCCGGCGCGCGCTGCCAGCTCCACGGTGAGGGTCCCCACCCCAGCGCCGACCTCCAGAACGGTGTCCTCGGGTCCAATCTCGGCTCCGAGGGCGATTTTCTCAGGGGCGTGCGGCGCGACGAGGAAGTTCTGCCCCAGTGAGCGGCGGGGGTGCAGTCCATAACGCTCCAATAAACGACGGGGATTCTCAGCCATCAGGGATTGAGGTAGTTAATGCGAGCGGGGACGGGGGTCAAGAGATAGACGTCCACAAAGGAATACCATAGCTTGAGCGTCTCATCGGCATAGCCCAAGTCAATGCGCTTGCCTTTGATCGCGCCGCCGGTATCCGCAGCCAACCCCATCCCATAGCCGGGGACATAGACCTGCGTGCCCAGGGAAATCACCCGGGGGTCTACCGCCACAAGGCCATCGCGCATTCTGATGCCGGTCGCGGTGAAGCCGTAGTGCGGATTGCTGGGCGAGACGCCCGCGGTGCTGGCGCTATAAGAGGTTGCCAGCATGCGGAACTTGCGCCAATATTCGACGGTTCCGCTGGGGGTGTCCAATTGCCGGATGACCACCATGGTTCCGTAGCCCATCACACGACTGGTCGGCGCGAGGATGATGCTCTCGCCTTCGATGCGGCGGTCGACGACCTCGCCATTTTCGTAGCGGATGCGACGGCGGCGCTCCAACACGCCGGGCGCGCCTTCCTGAGTCAGCCCTTGGGTATCGAGCTCCATGTTCGGATCCGCCTGCCAGACGGTCTCGAAAGGAATGGGGCTTTGCTCGACGACAACGGTCTCCGTGACCCGAATCACGCGCACTTCCACGCCATCGCCGAGGGTGGCATCCATGGCGGGGATGGTGTAGTCCTGCCCATTGAGCAACACGCCCACATCCGCCAGGACTTCGCCCACGCGGTTGCGGTGGGTGCGGGTGTGCAGGACGTGCCCATCCAGGTGAATGGAGACGGGAACCGAGCGCTCGACGCGGATGTGCATGCCGCTCTGAACGGGTGTTTCGGTAGCAGGGAAGATGCGGTCCGCCCGGTAGAGCAAGATGCCGCTCTCCAGCAGGGTTTCACCCACGGTGGCGGCATGGGTATAGAACGGGATGCGCGCGGCGCCGGTCTCCAGAATCACGGGCACGGCGCGCTGCACCTCGACGCGAAACTGTGTATCGGTGGGGTCGCCCAGCAGCGGCGCGCGCACGGAGAACGTATCCTGCGCACTCAAGACGATGTTCTCGAGCGCCAGCAAATCCGCGGGGTTGCTTTCGTGCACGTAACGCAGGCGCTCGACGCCATCGGCAACGAGGACCACCGGGCGGGCGTGGTCAACGGCAATGGTCATGTCCGCCTCGATGGGGGTATCCAGAGCCGGAACAAGCCGGTCTTCGGCGCGAAGCGCCAGGCCCAGGTCGGAGAGGAGGAGCGCTACGGTGGGTTGGTGGGTCCGCAGCTGGCGTTCCTGCCCATCCACAAGGAGCGTAACGGGGGTCAGCGTAGCCTGATAGGTCGCAGCAAGCGCGGTCAACGCCAGCAGCGCCAGCAAAAGCGCCAGCCCGCGTTCGAAGGGACTTTTCGAATGAGGATTATGATCCTCCATCGTTCTCAATCGCACCATCCAGAACAACGTCGGCGGTGAGACAGGGAACCTATCCCACCGCCGCAAAGCACCTCAGCCACGATTCCCGAAGGGCGACGAGGACCAGCGCGTTGTAACACCCGGAGACCGTACCTTACCGTTGCTACCTTCCGGTCCTGGCGGGGTTCGGAAGGTTCCGCCGCACAACCGCCAACCCTCGGCGCCCGTCGAGCATCGTAGCACAAGTGAAGTGCTCATGGGCATAATCCTAACGGAAAGCGGGAGATTGTCAAGCAGGAGTATTTTTCCGCTTGTCAAACGCCCCGAATTGGCTATAATAGATGCGTCAGGGTGTAGCGGGAGGTGTCGAATGCCTTTGTATGAATATCTGTGTCAATCGTGTGGGTTGCGTTTTGAACGGCGGCAGCAGTTTTCTGAAGCGCCGGTGAAAACGTGCCCGGACTGCGGTGGAGAGGTCGTGCGCCTGATCCAGCCTGCCGGCATTATCTTCAAAGGCTCAGGCTTCTACGTGACCGACAACCGCTCGAAATCGCCAACGGCGACGCCAGGCTCACGCAAAGATGGGGTGAAAGCGGCGGAGTCGCACGAGAGCGAGAGTACGGAGAGCGCCTCTACCGCGAGCGCCAGCACAACGAAGCCAGACAGCGCTGCCAAGAAGACCGCAGAGCCGTAAAATCAGGCGCGATTCAAGTTTATCTTAACAACACGTGCGGGCTGCATAAGCCCGCACGTGTTGTTTTTGTAGTTCAAAGGCTCACGTTTTAATCAGATGGACGATGGTGACGCCATCGCCGCCGTCACGTTCGGTCGCGGATTCGTAGCTCACGACGAGGGGATGGTCGCCTAACTGGCGGCGGACTTCCCGCCGTAGGGTGCCGGTGCCTTTGCCGTGGACGACACGCACCCAGGGCAACCGCGCCATGGTCGCCTGGTCGAGGTAACGGTCCAGACGCAACAGAGCCTCCTCTGCCGTCAAGCCGCGCAAGTCGAGCTGCAGCCCCGGTGAGGGCGCGGCAGCGGGCGTGGGGCTGAGGGTTTCGGGGACCACGGCGCGCTGTTCGCGGCGCACGAGTGTGAGCGATTCGAAAGGCACACGGGTGCGCACGGGACCCGCCTGCACCAGGGCTTCGGCGCCATCCACGCGTACCAAGACGCCCTCCAAGCCCAGGGTCGCCAGGCGCACGGTATCGCCGGGTCGCGGCGCACCGGTGGGGGGTGGTTCCAGAGCCGCAGCCGATTGCAAATCTGCATCCACGAGCGGCTCAGGCGACAGATCCGGCGTCAAAGCCGCGACCTCCGCAAGCCCGGCGCTCACCTCCGTGACAATCTGCGAGAGGTTCTCGCGCACATCGCGCACCGGTTCCACGCGCAGGCGCCGGCGCAGGCTTTCGAGCTCCTGGCGCACCGCCGCCACCTCAGCATCAGCCGTCTCACGGGCTTGCTGCAGAATGGTGCGGCGCTCTTCCTCGATGCCGGCAAGCCGTTTGTGGAGGTTGGCGCCCAAAACCTGCGCCTCGTGGCGCGCCTGGCGGGCGGCATCCCGCGAGCGCACGGCTTCCAAACGCAGGTGGTGCAGGTCTTCGAGCATGTCCTCGGCGCGCAAATCCTCGCCCGAAATCATCGCCTGCGCCGCTTTGACTACGCTTTCCGGCACGCCCAAGCGGCGGGCAATGGCGAAGGCGTTGGAGCGCCCGGGCAAGCCGATGGTGAGGCGGTAGGTGGGCGCGAGGGTCTCGGTATCGAATTCCATGGAGGCATTGCGGACGCCGGGGGTGTTGTGGGCATAGAGCTTCAGCTCGGGGTAGTGGGTGGCGACAAAAGCCAGACTGCGGCGCTTGCGGATGTCCTCGAGCAGCGCCCGCGCCAGAGCCGAGCCCTCAGCGGGGTCGGTCCCTGCGCCGAGCTCATCCAACAAGACCAGCGAGCGCTGGTCCACCTTTTCCAGGAAGGAGACGATGTTCGCCAGATGCGACGAGAAGGTGGACAGGCTTTGCTCGATGGATTGTTCATCACCGATATCAACAAACACGGATTCGAAAAAGGAGAGCGTGGACCCCGCGTCTGCGGGAATGTGCATTCCGGACTGCGCCATCAACAGGAGCAATCCGGCGGTCTTGAGCGAGACCGTTTTGCCGCCGGTGTTGGGACCCGTGAGAATCAGGATGTGCGTTTCGGCATCGAGCATGATATCCACGGGGACCACTTTCTGCGGGTCGAGCAAGGGATGGCGCGCCCCTTCCAGGCGCAAGACGGCGCCCACACCGTAGTTTTCACCGGCGACCGGGGGCAAGGTTTGGGGCAGGGGCAATAGTTCGGGCAGCGTCGCTTGAATTTCATCGGCATAACGCGCCCGCGCGAGGATGAGGTCGAGCTCCGCCAGCGCCTGAATCAGGGCGTCGAGTTCTGTGCCCACGGCGGCGACCTGATGGGTCAGCTCGGCGAGAATCCGGTACACCTCTTCTTCCTCGGCGAGAGTCAGTTCGCGGAGCGCATTGTTCAGTTCGACGACCGCCAGAGGCTCCATGAAGAGCGTCATGCCGGTGGTGGAGCGGTCGTGGACGACGCCGGGCACCTGCCCCTTGAAGCCCGCCTGCACGGGAATGACAAAGCGTCCCTCGCGCCGGGTAATGACCGTATCCTGAAGGTAGCGCGCGACTTCGGGCGAGGTCACCATGCGCCGCAAGCGCTCCTGGATCCGCTCCTGAGCTACGCGCAGGTCGTGACGGATGCGCGCCAGCTCCGGGGAGGCGGAGTCGCGCACCTCGCCGCGGTCATCGAGCACGCGGGTGATGGAGGCAATCAGATGCGGTTGCGGCGCAATCCGCCAGGCGATATCGGCGAGAGTGGGGAATTGCGCTTCCAACCGAGTGAGGACCCGGTGGACCTGCTCCGCTCCCAGGAGAGTGTTCCGCACCTGCAGAAGCTCCTGAGGCATGATAATCACCTCGTGGCGCGCCTGCTCGACCCAGGGGCGAATGTCGTGGATGCCGCCGAGGGCGAAATCGGGACGCGCGACGAAGAGCGCGCGCGCCTCCGCGGTCAAAGCTAAACGCTCCCGCGCCTCCCGGTAATCGGGCGCGGGGGTTAGCGATAGCGCCAGTTCAGCCCCGGCGGAAAAGTCAGCGTACTTCGCCAACCGGGCGAGAATCTTCGGAAATTCAAGCGTTTCCCAATGTCGGTTCATTTCAGACCAATCTCTTTTGTGCGATGAGGATTAGAGCCACTCACGGCAATAACGCGCGCGGGTAGCCCATAAAGGCAAACGGGAACAGGGATTCGCGCAGAACCTGTAATACCGGCTTCAGCAGCGGAGCCAGAAAACTGGTCTCATAGGCGTGGCGCACCATGCTCCACGTGTTGATGGGCTGCCAGGAGGTCAGGACCGCCTGGTGCACCACGTTGCTCAGGACGGTTATCAGGGCAATCCCCAAAACCAGCCCCAAGATTCCCCCGAAGATGCCATCCCAGATGCCGAGTTTGGGCAGACTGGGCGTGGGAAAGACAAAACGATTGACAAGCTCCAGGACCACGAAAACACCCAGGACCAGGATGGCGAACAAGCCCACCTCCACCAGACGGATGGAGGCAGCTTGACCCCAAAGTGAGCGGACAATATTCACACCCACCCCATACATGCCGGTCAGAACCGAGGTCAGCATCCCGGCGACCAGCAGCGCGAAATAGAATCCGGTAAGGCTGAGCAGGGTTCCCAGCAATTGCCGGTAGGTGCCCCACAACACCGCCACACACACCAACACTACCAGAACCCCATCTAGTAGGCTCATCGAACCCTCCTCCCAAACCAGGCAGAGAAACTAGAACGGTTGCAGCACCCGCGGGAAGCCCACGCCATAGAAGAAGGGGTAGAAAGCCAGGGCGTAGAACTGCGTCAGCTGCCGAATCAAGCCGCCTAATTGGATGCCACCTCGCAAATTGACCACGGTGACATACGCCGGATAAGGCTCCCAATTCTGGGCGACCATCACGCCCAGCCCATTGTAGATGACGATCATCAAGACTGCCGCTACGGCCACACCCAAAACACCCCCCAGAAGGTTATCCAGGAAGCCCAATTTGGGCAGGGAGGTATCGGGATATGCCGCCCGGCTGGCAAAATAGAAGATGATGAAGATCAGGAAAAACAGCGCCAGGAACATCGCACCCTCAAACCATGCCGCACCATGGCCAATAGCTTTGAGGCGGAAGGCGACGTCTTGGTACAGCAATGCGCTGATCAAGGTGCCGATATAGGCGCCGATCAGTGTAATGAGTGCGCGGATGAAGCGTTGAATCAGCAAAAGCACGATAACGCCAACAGCGATTAGCAGCAAGAGCATATCCAGTGGTCCCATCGTTTCCTCCCTAGCGCTTTGAGCGACCTCAAAAAGGGGTCTATGAACCGGGTAAGGCAGAGTCAGAGCTCCAGTGAAATTATACCACAAGGTCACCTTGCCATGTTCAGGCGCCCCTCCAGGGCGCAGGGAAAGCGCGATTCTGTGTGGTGGGGCGCAGCCCATCACACAAAATCACAAGCATAAAAAGGACGAATTCCAGAGTATAATGAAAGCAGATTCCTGCTATGCGGACGAGCGACCCGCCCGAGCCTCGCCGCCGGCGCTTTCACCCCAATCCTCTCCAAGAGGCTATTCAGTGTATGGAGGATACTCTATGAACGCGTTTGCTCTCAGACACCCGGTGAGCTTTGTGCTCATACTGAGCGTCGCCACGCTCATTGTCCTCATGCTCGTTACGGGCTTAGCCTATAGCCAGCTCCCGAAATCCCGCGCCGACATCGCCATGACGGTGGCGCGAGTGGTGTTAGCAGTGCTGCTGCTGGCGCGCCTGGGCGGATTGCAGCCCGCCGGCATCACCCGCTGGGGTTCCTGGCAGGTCTGGCTTGTGGCGCTAGGTTCGATGTTGCTCTTCACCGGGGCGAGCCTCTTTGCCTTCTACAACAAGGTGGCGTTCAATTTCTCCGCTCTGGCGCAATCGCCCGAAGCCCGTACCCTCGCCTGGACGAACCTCGCCGTGGTGCTCTTCGAAGAATTCCTGTACCGTGGGGTGATACTTTATGTGCTCACCCGCGCCTGGGGTTCTACCGCGCCCGGAAGGGTCTGGAGCGTCGTCCTCGCTGCCGTGCTCTTCGCGCTCCCACACCTGACCTCGCTGCTCATGGGCGTCTCGCTGCGCTCCGTGCTGTGGTTGGTCGCAGAGACCTTTGTCATCGCCGTGTGGTGGGGAGCGCTGGTCCTCTGGGGCGGCAGCATCTGGCCCGCGGTAGTGCTGCACCTCATCGGCAATACGCTGGTCGCGGCGCAGGGCTTGATAACGCCGATGATTACGCCGGAATATCTGGCTTACCAGCGCGCGTTATGGTTCGGACTCCCACTGGGAGTGCTTGGCATCATGCTCCTGGTGCTACAATCGCGCCCCACCCCGCCATGAAGCGTGAAGCACGAAGCCGTTTCGACTTTGGCGCAAAAGGTAACCGATACAAAAGAGGTCTCTTTTCTCCCCGACGCCCCGTCGGGGCGGTTGTGCCTCTGTGAAAAAAGACTGCCTGAGCGCGCGCACGCGCGCTCAGGCAGTCGCTTCAATCAGGAGCAGGTCAGGGGCGTTTAGCCGCCGGTGACGGGCTCCGGAGTCTCAAACGTTTCCAGGGGCACCAGGGCGTGGCAGTGCTGGCATTGCGCCGCGTCCTTGCGCACTTCGAGCAGCAGACCGCCGCAGGTGGGGCAGGGCTGCGCGAGGGGGCGCTTCCAGGAGGTGAACTCGCACTGGGGCCAGTTGGAGCAACCGTAGAACACGCGACCCTTCTTGGTGCGCTTGATGACCACTTCGCCAGTGTGACATTGCGGGCAGGCGACGCCGATTTTCTCCAGCCACGGTTCGGTATAGCGGCATTTAGGGAACGTGGAGCAACCGATGAATTTGCCGAAGCGTCCCCGGCGAATGATGAGCGGCGCGCCGCATTCGGGGCAATTGCGCCCGACGGTCTCCACGGTTGGTTCGACTTTCTCAACCGCGGCATCTGCCCGTTGGAGGGTCTGCTCAAAGGGGCCGTAGAACTCGCGCAGCAGCGCGACCCAATCCAGCTGCCCCTCGGCGACCGCATCCAGACGTTCTTCCATGCCCGCCGTGAAATC
>JAKJAC010000178.1:6017-9253 GCA_022707705.1 Chloroflexota bacterium | reverse complement strand
CGCGTGTGGTCATTGTCGTGCCGGAATTCACTTTCGAAACACCCATAACGAACAAACGTCAGCTTCTCGTGGCGGCAGAAGCTCTTGCGACTTACTACACTACTGACGAAGAACTCACGGCTTTCACCGTGCTAGATGGAGAGGCTCTTCATGAATCGGAGTGAAGTCTGGCTCATCAACCTGAATCCGACGGTTGGGGCTGAGATCAAGAAGACGCGCCCCGCCGTTGTGGTAAGCGATGACTCGATGGGCATTTTACCTCTCAGAATCATTGTGCCGTTGACCGAATGGAAGGAGCGTTACGCCATAGCCCCATGGATGACACAAGTCGTACCTGATGCAGAAAATGGCCTGGGCAAGACCTCAGCCGCGGATGCATTTCAGGTGCGCTCAGTGTCATGTGAACGTTTTGTCCGGTGCATAGGCAAACTTTCCGTCCCCAGCATGCAGGAAATCGCACGCGCATTGGCGCTTGTCCTCGCCCTCGAGTTATGAGATCATCCGAGTCACAGCGGGAAGGGGAAATCCCCTTCCCGCTGTGTGTTTACATCAGCGAGAGGGAATGTGACTAATACCACACAACATACAGAAAATGGCAACGGCGTGGAGAGCATCTCCACGCCGCTACTAGCAGTAATACACTCAAGGCTCTAGAGATAGCAGCCCTTATTTGAGCAAGCTCACAGCAATGACATCCCCCGGTTCCGGAATCTCACCACCAGTGCCCGAACAAGCCGCATAGCAGCCTTCATCGCAACTCACGGAGACAATCAAAGCCTTCATCTTGTCCCACTTGCCCTTCTTAATATCCCAAACGGGGTAATTCTTGTCATATTCCACAACCTGAATGCACCCAATATCCACAATATGATAAGCTTCATTGCCGCCACAATCGCCCAGAGCTGTATCGGCATCGCACTCACCGTCAAAGAGAGGCACACGCACAGTCTTGCCAGCCTGATCCCCGGCTGCCTTAAACGCCGCATCGGAGACACCGGGTTGACTCTTGATACACGCCGGTAACGGAATCTGCCCCGGATAAGGATTTTCCAGCCAACACCGCACGGCGTCCGTTCCACAGTTACGATTGCAGGGAGTGGTATACAGCGTCTCATCAGGCCATGGGAGGTCCAGCCATCCTCGCCCACCCCCCATAATCATGTCATCCACGCCATCATCATCCGTATCACAATCGTAATCCACGCCGCAAATCTTGTCACTATCAATTACCACAAACTCCGCCCCACATTGGGTCTTCAATGCATCCCATTTGAGAGCGCTAAAGCCCACAGGCCAGAAAAGGCAGGCACGATTGGCCACGCCACAAACCGCCGCAGCTTCGGCGCGAACTTCTACATTGTGAAACCCGATCAAACCGGCGAAGTAAGTCTGTGCCGCCGTCCCGGCAATTACCTCCGCCGTCTGCCCATCAATGGTAATCTCGGTCAACTCAAGCTGTGCGCCGTTCTGTGTAGCATATAACGCCGCCTGCTCTTCAGGGTCGGCATCCTGAGCACAGATGGCACGCGCCCCCGCCAAGGCCCCTGCATCGGCAGCATTCTGCATCTGACGTCTCTCAGCCATAAGATTTCCCCCGTCCACAGCCAGTGCCACCAATGCAATCAGCGCTAACAGCGCCAACGCGACTATGACGAGAGTCTGACCCTCCATTCGATGATGCTGCTTGAGGATCATCTATCCGCTCCTTTCTTCAACCCACTCATAAGGCATCTCACTCCAATGTCCCAAAAACCACCATCTCAGTAGCGCGGCGCATCGTAATCGTGTTCATTCCCAAAATGCCACCCATGAAGGTGTCAAAATCAAAAGATACCTCAACACGAATGGTGTCCCCCGAATGCGCAGGATTAGGCACTGTCACCTGGATATTAGCGGCATTCAAGGTCATTCCATTTCCGGCAGCTTCCTGTTGCACAGCTGCCAGAATTCCTGCCGTGTGCCCTGGAAAACGCGATCCATAGCGTGCGCCCTCACGCGAAGCGTTGGTGATAACGATATAACTATGATAAGCCCTTCCGAGATCTACTACAGCGGTTAGCAACAACAGCAACAACAGCGCCACCAGCGCAAATTCCACCAGGCTGGCGCCCTGCTCGTGAGCCGATCGAGGCGAACGAAGATGCGAGAATTTCATAAGGCACTCCCATAACACTAACATCAAGCAGCGTTGGTGAAGATAGCAGAATGGTGTGAGGAAGACCAGAACAGAAGCATCGAAGGTGAGTTAATTCCATTATACCACAAATGGGCTTGCATTCACCAGAGACTACTCCCGAATCACTTTCTCATCCACAAGACGCTCGCGCACAAACCGCCCCTCGGTCAACATGTGGAAGTGCGCCGCATCCATCGCATACTCCATGTCTACAGCGCTGCGACCCGCGCGGTTCTTCTCAACGCTCATCACCACCCAGTTCTTCATCGCTTCTGCCTGCACCAGGTTGTAAACCAAATGCTCGCGGCTCACGATGGCATGTTTGTTGTTGAGCACCAGGCCGATATCCGCCTCGTATTGCAGCGCAGAACTGCCCCGCAAATCGGTGAGCCGCATGCGCCGCGACTGCAATCCCGCGCGGTCAGAAGCCACAATCGCTATCAACCGAATACCCAGGGAAATTGCCAGCTCCTTGAGTCCCTGCGCCAGGTACGTGGTAGCATCTTCCTCAGATTCCAAAAAGGGCCGGTCGATCGGGATTTTCTGCAGGTAATCCACTACCAGAAGTGCGCGTTTCATCTCAGGCGTTGCCAGTCCGCGCACCCAGGTCTCGATCTGTTGCAATGTCGAAGTAGAACCGCTGGCTTTCACCAACACCAGGCGGTCGGCATAACGTTTCAGCGAAGCCATGGTCGCAGCGTAATCAGAGATTTGTGCCAGCGTTCCCATCCCATGACTGCCCATTCCTGCCAATTCCGTAATCCGCCGCAAAGTCAGTGCGTTTTCACCAGCACCCTGCAATGCGCTCTCCAGACACAACAACCGCGAGAGCAAGTGCATGCGGTCATGCTCATAGCAGACGTAAATAGCGCAGTTGCCTGGATCACTGGTTGCCACATTGCGCGCGACCTGCAGACCAAAGATGGTTTTTCCCACGCCAAAAGGACCGCCGATAACCAGCAGTTCACCCGGTCGCAACCCGCCGTTGAGAATTTCATCAAGCGGGCTGAACCCTGTAGCTAAAGGCAGCAGTTTCGATGCATCGCCGTTGGCGAGTTGC
>JAKJAC010000178.1:5669-5929 GCA_022707705.1 Chloroflexota bacterium | reverse complement strand
CCTCCGCTGTAAGGTGGTCTTCAAAAGGCATTCACGCCCTCCCCAAAAACCGTAAGAGGCACAAAATCGCTACCGCCGTCCCAACTTGCGCCGCCCCAAAGGACCCGGAGCAAAAGTTGAAGGCGGCACGAATAACCCATAGGATTCAATCTTATCCATAAAGCGCGGGCGCACACCGCTGGCGGCAAAGTGTCCCTCAACCTTGCCATTCTTCACCCCAGTCTGCACGAAAGAGAAAATATCCTGCAACACAATAACGC
>JAKJAC010000178.1:0-5590 GCA_022707705.1 Chloroflexota bacterium | reverse complement strand
CATATCAAAAGCCGAAGCCAGTTGTTCGCGCACAGCATGAAGCGGCAAATCCATCCCGGTCATGAGTGCCATCGTCTCCACACGATGAAGCGTATCGCGAGGGCTGTTAGAGTGCGCTGTAGTCAGTGAGCCATCATGACCGGTATTCATCGCCTGCAACATATCCAACGCTTCGCCGCCGCGTACCTCGCCTACCACAATACGGTCGGGGCGCATTCGCAAAGCGTTGATAACCAGTTGGCGAATAGTCACCTCGCCGCGCCCTTCCACGTTGGGAGGACGCGCTTCCAGGCGCACCACGTGGCGCTGGTGCAACTGCAATTCCGCTGAGTCTTCGATGGTGACAATTCGCTCACGATCGGGCAAAAAGCTCGACAGAATGTTGAGCAGCGTCGTTTTGCCAGTAGAAGTGCCTCCGGAAATCACAATATTGAGCCGCGCGAGCACGCAAGCCTGGAAGAACTCAATCATTTCCTCGGTCAGCGCCCCCAGACGAAAAAGGTCATCCACGCTGTAGACGGCTTTGGCGAACTTGCGAATACTGATGGTCGGACCATTCAATGCCAGAGGCGGAATGATGATATTGACGCGCGAACCATCGGGGAGACGAGCATCCACCATCGGGCTGCTTTCGTCAATACGTCGTCCTAACGGCGCCACGATGCGGTCAATCACATGCATCACCTCGGAAGCATCACGAAAATAGATATCCGCTTCCTCCAATATACCGTTGCGTTCGATATAGACCTGCGAAGGTCCGTTGACCATAATCTCGGTGATGGAATCATCCCGCAACAACGGTTCGATGGGTCCGAAGCCCAAAACATCTGCCACGATTTGCTCAAAGAGCTCCTCGCGTTCGGTACGGCTGATTGGAAGCCGTTCCTCAGCCAGCGCCTCATTGAAGATGTGTTCCAGCGCGCGGCGCACCTCAACGACATTGCTGGTATCCACCACGGGGCTTAAATCTGTCAATAACCGGCGTTGCACACGATCCCGAAACACTGCATACGGATCGGCGCCCATGGCGGCTCGAGCTCGGCGTAGCCCTGGGAGGAAATCATTCTGGGATTCGCTATTATCGCGCATGCCTCACTCCTACTACTTCACCCAGATAGGATCATATTCATCCCACTTGGTGTTGCTGATGTTGATAGGATTACCCCCGTCTGCATTCATCACCCAAATCTGTTTGATCCCCGTGCGATTCGACCAGAACACAATACGCAAGCTATCTGGAGACCAGGACGGACGCTTATCCCATTCCCAAACATTGTCGGTCAACCGCCGCTGTTCAGTGCCATCGATCCGCATCAAAAACACATCATCGCTGCGATTGATCTCTTGCCCAACATAAGCGACTCGTGTTCCATCAGGTGAAATCACTGGATCATACGCCAATCCATTAATATCCGTGAGCTGCAATGCCGGTAGGTTACCCAATTGGGGATCAGGTGGACGCAGCAGGAAAATCTGCGGTCGCCATTCCTTGAGACTGTCACGCCAGGCATCCTGGACATAGGCATAGGTCACCCCGTCTGGACCGTAATGCTGTTTTTCCACCAGCTGATCGAACTGCAAGCGCAGATCCCAGCTGGCACCCAAAGGTTCACGCTTCTTGCCATCGGGATCCATCATCCAGATCTCAGGGTAGCCATTGGCCTCAGAATAGAAAACGATTTTATTGGTCAAAGTTTCGAGCCGGGGAATGGGTTTTACCGCAGGACCACCGGAGCCTGCTCGTGGCGTGGGGGTCGGGCGCGGCGTGGGAGTCGGAGTTAGCTGTGGTTGCACATAAGCCAGACGTCCCCGCGCCCAAGCCACATCACTCACGGGCAGTTGCTCTGCCTTGCGATACATCTCGTACGCCAGGTGAAGGTCGCCCGCATCCCGGTACTGGTCACCGCTGCGCACGTAAGCTTCGTAGAGCATATTCAAGACGATGCCGCCCAAGTAATCTGGGCGTTGTTCATAAATCACCTGCAACCGCTCAACGGCGGCATCCCATTGCCGGTCATAGGTATAGGTCTGACCTTCTAGGAATGACCGCGCCAGTTTCTGTTCGAGCAATGCCGAAGTGTCTCGAGGTCTGAGCGAAAGCGCCCGCGTGAAAAACTCCAGCGCCTTAGGCACATCCTCCAAAATGGGTGGGTCTTGCGCAATCAACAGGCGCCCCTTCTTCATGTAGAGTTCGAATAGCCGGTCAGCGACCATTTCAGTCTCGTAACGCACGTTGACGGTCCGCAGTTGCTCATACAAGCCAATGGCCTCATCCGTGCGTCCCAATTTGTAGTTTTGGTCAGCCGCAGATGCCAGCTCTTCCAAACCCTGTTGGCGTTGAATGGTCTCGACCCGTACTGCCACATCCCGGTAGCGAGGCGACCGGCGATTCACCTCCGCAAACACGTCCAGCGCCTCCGAAAGCTGCCCGCTCTCTTGAAGGCTCACCCCATTATCGTACAACGTCTCCAACTCCCGCCGTGCTGCGATATAGCCAAGAGCTTGCTGTGCATCGGCATTATCAGGGGCTTCTGCAAGTACCTGCTGGAAACGCTCCTCAGCTGTGTCGAGGTCACCTGCTTCCAGGTAATTAAACGCCTCATCCAGCAGGGCTTCACGATCGCGTTCGATTCGTGCCGCCTCAAGCGAGGGCTGAACTTCCCGCAACAACGCCTGCACGCCCAAGATTCCCGCTGCTGCGATTCCGGCAACCAACAACAGGCGCACCAACACTGGCAACCAACGGGGAAAAATCCAGCGCTTCGCCCGCACCCGTGTCGAGCGGTCCAGACTCACTTTGAAGCGCGCCTCATCGAGCGCTGCTTGCAGCAGCGGATCATCAGGATGCGCCTTCTCCAACAACTCGAAACAGCGGATCGCCTCATCCCAGGCGCCGGATTGAAAATGCAGCATCCCTTCCTGGTAGAGGGAGTCGGAACGAATATCAAAATCGCTATCGGTGCCAGATACCATCATCCACCCAACCTATATAATAAAGCGCGGGTTTAGGGGAGCGTGCCGATGCCGCCCGATAAACCAGAAATTGCCTGCAATAAGGCAGGTAATCCTGGTCCCAATAACACCACCAACAACGCCGGGAAAATCAGAAAGACCAATGGGAACACCATCTTAGCGCCCGCCTGCCGCGCTAATTCCTCTGCGCGCTGGCGACGCACTGTGCGCAGTTGCGCCGCTTGGGTGTGTAATACACTCGCAACACTCACCCCCAGCTGGGTAGATTGGATAAACACTGCCACGAAAGTTGCCAACGCCTGGACCCCGGCACGCTCAGCGATGCGTTGCATCGCCACATCCCGCGGTGTTCCTAAACGCATCTCCAAAACCCCCCGCCGAAATTCCCGCGTCAAGGCGTTGTCCCATTGCTCACTCACCCGCAACAACGCCGATTCAAAGCCCAAACCGGCTTCTACTCCAATCGTAAGCATATCCAGCGCATCCGGAAGGGCGCGTTCAATTTGATCTCTACGGCTGTCTGCCGTACCGCGTAACCAGACATAGGGTCCCAGAAATCCTATTGCAGCGGCGATCAACCCATTGCGCAACAAAATGGGTAGAGGTACCCGCGTGCCCAGAAGCAACGCCACACCAACCCCTAAAGCCACAGCCAGCAGCAGCTGCAAGCCCAAGAAATCCAAAGCGGTCAGACCACCGGGATCTCCCGCAGCCGTCAAGAGTCGCTGAATCGCAGCAATATTGCGTTTTGGACCGAGCGCTCCGATGGCGTGCAGCAGCTTCCGCAACCCCGGCAATACAACCCGACTCACAATTGAACGCCGCATTTCCATCTCTTCAACAATATCGGCGCCGTCGGTGCGCTTCAGGTAATCCTCCAGCCGCCCATCCACAGTTTTCGCTTTGCGCGCGGGCAGAAACGCCAACCAAATGCAGAGCACAGTCAACGCCGCCAGTATCGCAAAGCCCACAGGGGACCACAACACATCCAGATTCAGCAAAAAGGAAATCAGGTCCATAGTTCAAACCTCGATATCCACAATGCGACTAATGGCAACGAACCCCAGAACCTGCATCACCAGCGCCACAACCGGCACCAGGCGAATCCATCCCGGTTCAAAGAGACGCCCCATGTATTGGGGGTTAAGCATAAAGAGAATGAAAGCCACCACCACCGGTAGCATGCCTAACACATATCCTGTAAAACGTTGCTCCGAAGTCAAAACTTGAATTTCGCGCAACATGCGAATTCGATCACGGATAGTTTCACTGATGATATCCAGGGTCTGTGCCAGGTTGCCCCCCATCTCATATTGCACATTGATTGCCGTCACTACGAGATCAATGTCATCAATATCCAAGCGATCAGCCATATCGCGCAGTGCACGTTGGACCGGGAGTCCCAGGCTCACGGCACGCATCACCCGCGCCAGTTCAATAGAGACCGGTGGGGTTAAACGTTTGACCAACATATCCAGGGTCTGTGTCAGCCCGTAGCCCGCCCGCAATGCTCCAACCATCAATGTCAGCATGTCAGGCAACTGCGCAATCAAAGCCCTTCGCAATTTCTGACGACGGCTCCGCAAGTAGAGTAAGGGCAGATAGGCAAACACTGGCGCAAGAACCAGTCCGAAAGCGAGATTCATGCGCAGGAAACCTAACACAAACCCCGCCACACCCATACCGAGAATGATCAGGAAATATTCCACAGCTGTGAAGGGCAAATCGGCATGTTGTAGAGCCTCACCTAATGCTGGTCCTAACCCACCGCGCAGTAATCCACTCTGCATTCGCCTTCGCCGCTTTGGAGCTTGTTGCTGCAGCGAATCTGCCTGGGTGCCATAATTCTGCAGGCGCTGTTCCACCGGATCCCTGGGGCGGGTCACAAACCACAGCGCCGTAAAACTGACACTTATAAACAGCGCAACAAGCAACCCAAAGATCAGTGGAGCCTGACTCTGCATCGTTCACCCCGCTTCTACCATGTTACCGCATGCTAGTATGAGTTGATCGCCAGGTTAATGTCCCGCCTAACGCCCAGGCGAATCCCTCTCAGCATCAACCCTATCTGCCCGGAGAGAGCCAAGCGGTGCTTCTCCCTCATCGGTGAGGGGCAAATCCGCGCAGAGCTGCTTCGCCAATCGTTGGACCGCTCGTCCCACAGCACTGCGTGGATGACTCAGGGCGATGGGAACGCCGCGGTTAATGCTGTGAGTCGCCAACGCCTGATCATCAGGAATAGTGAATTTGATGCTGACTCGCAAGCGGGTTTCAATATCCCGTTGTGAGACGCCGCCGCGCAAGGTAGCGCGGTTCAGCACCAACCATACCTTATCATCAGGATAACCGCGTGCAAAAAGCTGGTCCAACATCAGCCGTGTGTTGCGCAAGCCCACCATCTCCGGCAGCACCGACATAATGATACGATCAGCGCCATCCAGGAACGCAAAAGTCGTCTCATCCAATGGCAGACCCAAATCCACAATGACCCACGGAAACATCCGCTTAAGCATCACCAGGATATGTTGCACCTGCATCAATGAAAGTGGGCTAGAAAGGTCAGCAGGCGGCGGCGCTAACAGCACGTTTAGCCCGCTGGCATGCTGTACTAACACAC
>JAKJAC010000177.1 GCA_022707705.1 Chloroflexota bacterium | reverse complement strand
TATTCGGAACGGGAGGGCACGGAGCGCTCGGCCTCGACATTGCGCCGGGCTTTCTTCCGCCCGACGCTGGAGGCGATTCTGCGCCTGGATAGCCCACAGGAGCGGGCGATTGCCTGCGATGACGGCACTGGGCACGCGCTGGATACGATCGAGCTGGGCAAGGTGCTGGAGAAGACGATGGCGGTCCTGGGCCAAAAGCTGGACTTGCTGGGCATGGATGCCTGCTTGATGAGCAACCTGGAGGTGGCGTATCAGGCGCAACCCTATGTGAACTATGTGGTCGCCTCGGAGGAATCGGAGCCGAATGAGGGTTGGCCCTACGAGATGATTCTGGCGGAGCTGGTGGCGGCGCCGGACATGTCGACGGCGGAGCTGGCGAGCGCGATTGTGAGGACGTACGTTCAGTCGTACAAGGCGATGGGCTATACCGGCGATGTGACGCAGGCGGCGCTCGATCTTTCGCAGATGGCGCCGTTGAACAGCGCTCTGGATGCGCTCTCGGCGGCGTTGCTGGCGCGGATGCCCGCCGCGAGCACGCAAATCTGGAAGGCGCAGCGGAAGACGAAGCGCTTCTGGCACAACACGCTGGCGGATATCGGGCATTTTGGCAAGGAGATGAAGCGCGCGACCCGTCAGAGGCCGATTCGGGTGGCGGCAGATGCGGTGATGGATGCGCTGGAACCCGGGGCGGGCAAGCTGGTGGTCGCCGAGGCGCACAACGGCTCCGGCGTGCGAGAGGTCACGGGGGTGACGCTGTACATGCCCTCGCCGCTGGTGGGGCTTTCGAAGTTCTATGGCGACCTGGCGTTTGCGAAGCAGCAGGCGTGGGTGCAGCTGCTGAAGGCGTATATAGAAGGCTGACGGGGGACCGGGGACGGGGGACCGGGGACCGATGACCGGGGACCGATGACCGGGGACCGATGACCAGGGACCGGTGACGGCGGACCGCAGACGGGGGACCGCAGACGGGGGACCGGGGACCGATGACCGGGGACCGCAGACGGGGGACCGGGGACGGGGGACCGCTGATTGACGGTTGCGCGGGTTAGCCTGTTCGCTTTCTCGCCCAGGCCGCTACTGCGGCCCTTTCTCGCTTCAGAGGGGGTTGGTATGGTGGCTGAATTTCAGATTCGCGCGTGGCAGGGCGATGCGCGGCACGTTCAGGTGCTGGTCCACAGCTCCCCGGCGGGCGATATCCGCAAGCCGCTGACGGTTGCCTGCAACCCGCAGCAGCTGGAGGCGGCGCGGGCGGTGTTTCGCCCGGGGTGGTATGTGGGTTCTGATATCGAGGGCGAGCTTGCCCGGATGGGGCGAGGATTGGCGGAGCTGCTGCTGCCGCGCCCGGTCTATGCGCTGTTGCTGAGCAGTCTTCAGAGCCTGGCGCCCGGCGAGATGCTGCGGCTACGGCTGTGCCTGGATGCGGCGTTGGTCGATCTACCGTGGGAATTTCTGTACCGCCCCGATGTTGAGGAAGCTGCTGCGATGACAGGCTTCCTGTTGTTCGATCACCGGATTTCGCTGGTGCGCGAGGCCCCCGCTTTCGAGCGGGGACCCGCCCCGGCGCAGGCGCCCGCCGAGCTTGCGGGACGGCAGCGGATTCTCTATGCCGGCGCCCGGTGGTTCGATGAAGGGGGCGTCCGGGATCAGTGGGGCGTGCAGACGGAGTACCAGAAGCTGGCTGGATCGCTGGCGCGGGTGAGCGATTTCCTCGAATTCGAGTTCCTGCCGATGGAGGAGGATATCGAAGGCGCACTCAGCAAACCGGCGGTGATTTTCCATTACAGTGGGCACACGGATGTGGACAAAAACGCCGGCTATCTGGTGCGCGACGTGCGCCTGGCTCAAGGGCAGACCCAAGCGGTGGGAAAGCTCTACAGTTTCGAGCTGGCGAATCTTTTACAGCGCGCGGGGACCCGCCTGGCGGTGTTCAGCGCGTGTAACAGCGGGCGCTGGGAGTTCGTCGAGCCGTTGCTGCGCGCGGGGTTGCCGGCGTTGGTCGGCACGCAGGGCGAGCTGACGGTGCAGGGCGCGCAGATTTTCTGCGAGACGCTATATGCCCGGTTGGCGGTGGGCTTATCGCTGGATGAAGCGCTCGCCGCTGCCCGCTTCCAGCTGTTGAAGGAGGGGGGCTTCTACGGTCGCCCAAGCGTGGAGTGGGGCAGCTTTATGGCGTACATGCCCGCGACGGACGCGGTGCTCCTGCCGCGCCCGGCGGAGCAGCCCGAGGTGGCAGCCTCGCAGGAGGTGGCGCGCCGAAGCTCGCAGGAGGCGATTGCGGAGGTCAGCGGGCGCATCGGGAGCGCGCCGGAGACGGCGTCCACGATTAACCGCATCAGTCTGCGTAAAGCCATCGTGAAGAGCTTCACGCTGGACGAGGAGGCGCTGTTGTGCGCGGATATCCGGCAGGCGCTGGCGGATGATGGCGTGGATTTGTGGCTTGATCTGGATGCGCTGGGCGGTCGCAAGCAGGGTGAGGAGGCGCTGGTGCTGGCGCTGATCGAGTATCTGGAGCGCCGCGGGTATTTGAGCTATCTAGTGGAGGCGGTGCGGCGGGAGCGTCCGGGGAGCGTGTGAGAATTGCGGATTGGGGCGCTGGGTACAGCGCTTGGGGATTGGGGATTGCGGACGGCGGATGGGAGACCGGGGACCGGGGACGGGGGACCGGAGATTGGTAACCACGGAAAGACACGGAAAAGTGTTTTGGTCAGCGAGATGTTGAACACGCGGATTTTGAGCGAAGCCGGGCTCAGAAGAAGGCATTTTTAGACAGGATTTACAGGATTTACAGGATTATCAGGATTATCAGGATTGACAGAATGATTCCCAACAGGTGTTCAAGATCAAGCTGACCGTTAAAAAAGACACGGAAAGGGGAAAAGGCGGACGGGGGACCGGAGACCGCGGACCGCGGACCGCTGATGGTTGGCGGGGGATTGAGGATGGGTAGTGGGGATTGGTGACCACGGGAAAAGGCGTAGGGGTGAGGGCAATGAGCTTCGCGGCAGGGTACGCGGATAGGGCGCGGGCGTACGCGGGTGGCGTGCGGGGGTTTTTTGCGCCGGGACCCGCGCTGGAAGTCGAGGCGGGCAGGGAGCGCTTCGGGGCGGGACCGGGCACGGTCTCCGTTGCGGAGCTGACCCGGCGCGCCGAGGTATTGGCGCCGCTTTCGGCGGAGCTGACGGATGCCGCTGCCGCGCGCCTGGAAGCGGCGGAGGTTGACGCCAGGTTGCAGGCTCCGGTGAGCTTGCTGGCTAAGGCGCTGACCGATTTGGAGGTGAGCCGGGCGCTGTTGCGCGCGGTGGAGGAGGAGCCGCCGGGCGCAACAGCGCCGGGCGCGGGTGCGCCGGGCGCGGCGGCGCCTGTGGCGGCGCCGGGACCTCGCGGCGTGGAAGCCGAACGCAGCGCAGAGGTTGCGCGCCCCGCGCACCTGGAGGCGACGTTGCAGCTGCTCCTGGAGGAGACGCCCGCGGGCGCTCAGGCGCTTGAACGCGGGCTGGAGCTGCCGAAGACGCTGCCTGCTGCCCGCGCGGCGCTGGCGGGCAATGCGGAGACGACGCTGCTGCTCATCCGCGACCGGGCGGCGAACGCCGGTTGGGAAGCGCTGGGCGGCATCGCCGGGATGGGGTTGAGCGAGCTGGCGCAGGCAGCAAGCCTGGTGGGCATGGGGGTGGCGGAGCTGCTGGGGCAAGCGGACCAGGTGCACCGCCTGGTGGAGCTGGTCCACAGTTTCCTGGGTGAGGCGATTCGCTCGCTGCAGGCGCTGCTGGGTCCGGCGGTGACGCAGGCGGTGGGCGGGCAGGTGGCGGATTGGCTCAAGGACGCGGTGACCGAGAAGAAGTTCACTCGCCTGGTAGAGCAGCTGTACGCGACTGAAGCAACGGGCAAGGCGCTGGGGGCGCTGGTCAAGCAAAGCCCGGCGGATTTGGAGGCTTTTGTCGCGGCGCTGCAGGATGTGGAGGCGCTGGAGCTGGCGTACCGCAGGCAGGTTGACCTGGTGGGCAAGCTGCTGAAAGCGCTCAAAGCACTGCGGGCGCCGTTGAGCGCGGCGCTGCCGCAGGGCGTGCTGGTCTTCGTGGCGGTCTATATGCTGGTGGGTGGCTACGTGGTGCTTGCCGGCGGCGATTACGTGGATGCGGAGAAGCTCGCGCGCATGGACCGGGTGCCGGGGGTGCGCAAAGTGATCGAGATGAAGCTCGTGCAGGCTCCTTAGAGCGCTGCACACCGGAGGTGCTGGGAATGAATTATCTCAATTTCGACGTGGATGCCTTCAATCATAAGCCGGCAGATAACGGCGATCAGTTCAGCGTCCGGGTGGCGAGCTCGCCCGTGGGCGAGCAGCGGCTCAACCAGGCGGATCGGGTCAAGCTGCCGCTCAGTGTGCGGCAGCGGGTGGAGGTGTTGCGCCGGCGGAAGCTGTCTTTCGCGGAGCTCATCCGCTTGGGCGAGGAGCTGGGGCAGGCGCTTTTTCCACCCTCGGTGCGGAGCTTTCTCAGCGCGAGTTTGAGCCGCCTGCGCAGCGACGATGAGGGCTTGCGCATCCGCCTGAGGCTCGATACGTATGGACTGGCGGAGCTGCCGTGGGAATTTGTGTATCTGCCACTCCCGGATATGCCCGGCGAGCGCCGGGGACCGGAGGGTTTTCTGGCGCTGAACCGGCGCGTCTCGCTGGTGCGCTATGAAAGCCAGGCAAGCCCGCTGGCGCCGCTGGAGGCGGTCCGCCCGCTGCGGTTGGTGGCGCTCCTGGCAAGCCCGCAGAGCCCTGATTATGCGCCGCTGGATGTGGAGAAGGAACGGCAGAATATCGCGGCGGCGGTGAAGGATGTGCCGGCGCTGCGCCCGGATTTCTACCCGGACGCCACTGTGGATACATTGCTCGATGCGCTGGTCGAACCGGCGCAGATTTTCCATTTCTCGGGGCATGGCGAATTCAAGGGCGAGATGGGCGACCGTTACGGGAGCACGGAAGGCGCGGGGGCGGTGGTGCTGGTGGATGAGGCGGGCAGGCCCAAGCCGTTCCCGGCGCAGAAGCTGGCGCTCAATCTCAACGCGCGCGGGGTGCGGTTGGCGGTGCTCACGGCGTGCGAGGTGGGGCAGCGCGATGCGGCGAGCGCGTGGGCGGGCGTGGTCACGGCGCTGACGCATGCCGGCATCCCGGCGGTGGTGGGGATGCAGTTCCGCGTGCGGGACCGGAATGCGATTGCGTTCAGCCGCGCGTTCTACCGCGCGCTGGCGGCGGGGCAATCCATTGATGCGGCGGTGACGGATGGCAGGTTCGCTATCTTCAATTTGGGGGATGATGACGAGCGGGATTGGGGCGTGCCGGTGCTGTATCTGCGCGCCGAGGATGGGGTGTTGTTCCCGCAGGAGCCTGCCGCTTCCGGCGCAAGTTTGGAGTCGCTGCGGAAGTTCGTGCCCCAGATGGCTGTGAAGGGGCTGGACATTGGGGCGATGGCGGAATCCCTGGGCGCGAGCGCGGGGGAAGAGGCGCCTGGTTATCGCGGGTTGCGCGACGGCGGTTTTTCGAAGGGTGGGACGCTGCGACCGGCGACGAAGGGCGGCGCTCCGGTGGATAAGCGCGCGCTGCGGGAAGCGATGATGAAGGCGTTCAGCCTGGATGAGATCGAGATTCTGTGCAGCGATGTGCAGGAAGCGCTGGCGCAAGATGGCGTGGAGCTGCAGGTGAACCTGGATGTGATCGGTGGGGATAGCAAGGGGGTGCAGGTGCTGAACCTGATCACGTATCTGGAGCGCCGGGGGCATTTGGGATATCTGGAGCAGGCGGTGCGTGAGGCGCGTCCGGGGAGCGTTTGAGAGGGGGAGAGGGAGATTTTAACGCAGAGGCGCAGAGGCGCAGGGAACGCAGAGAGGAAACCACTAAGGGGCGGACCGCAGACCGCAGACGGCGGACGGAAGATGGGAGACTCGGAAAAGGGTAACCACAGAACACACGGAAGACTGTTTTGGTCAGCGAGATGTTGAACACGCGGATTTGGAGCGAAGCCGGGCTCAGAAGCCGGGCTCGGAAGCCGGGCGTTTTCGCCTGTGCCAAATCAAAAGGCATTTTTAGACAGGATTTACAGGATTTACAGGATGATCAGGATTGACAGAATGGTTCCCAACAGGTGTTCAAGATCAAGCTGACCATTTCAGAACACACGGAAGACACGGAAAAAAGGCGGGGAATGGGAACAGCCCGCAGACCGCAGACGGCGGACGGGGGATGGAAGACCGCGGACGGGGGACGGAAGACCGCTGATCGCTGACCGCAGACGGGGGACCGCTGACCGTTGACCGCTGACCATAGACCTGGGACCGGGGAGAAGGGGTGCGGGTGCAACGCACCTGAGTGAGGGATGCCATGGATTACCGTAACATGGATTTGGAGCTTTTTGATTACTCGAAGAAGCGCAATGTCGAGCGCTTCCGGGTGCGCGTGGAGTCTTCGCCAACGCTCGATATGAAGATTAGCGAGGCGTTGGAGGTGCGGATTCCGCGGGGTTTCCGCGACCGGCTGAGCGCACTCGAGGGGCGGAGCCTGACCTCGGCGGAGATTACGGAGGTAGGCAAGACCCTGGGTAAGATGCTGTTTCCCGGGACTTTGGCGGATGCGGTGGTAGCCAATTTGAACGAGGTGGGCGGCGACCTGGGGCTGCGCATCCGGCTGAAGCTGGATAGCTTCACGCTGGCGGACCTGCCGTGGGAGTATGTCTGGCTACAGCAGCTGCAACCGGTGGGTTTCCTGGCGCTCAACGGGCGCATCTCCCTCGTGCGCTACGAGCAGCTTTCGGGAGTCAAGACCGATTTCCTGCCCCTGGGCGAGGATTCGGTGCGGTTGGCGGCGCTCCTGGCAGACCCTCAAGGCTCTGTGGATTACAGGCCCCTGAATCTGGATGTGGAGGAAACGAAGATCCGGGATGTGCTTTCCAAAGTGAGCGGGTTGGCGGCGGAATTCCAATCGCAGACGACGGTGGATGGGCTGAACAAGGCGCTGGCGCTGCGCCCGCACATTCTGCACTTTGCCGGGCATGGGAAATTCGAGAAGACGGAGGGCGAGGAGTTCCGAAGTTTCGAGGGCAAGGGTTATCTGGTGCTGCTGGATGAGCAACGGCACGCGCAAGAGTTCCCAGTGGAGAAGCTGGTGGCTAACTTGCAGGGCTGTGGCGTGCGATTGGCGGTGCTGGGGGCGTGTGAATCGGCGCGCCGGGATGGCGCCAACGCCTGGACCGGCATCGGTCCGGCGCTGGCGCAAATTGGCATCCCGGCGGTGATTGGGATGCAGTACGGCATCCGCAACACCAATGCGACCACGTTCAGCGAGCACTTCTACCATGCGCTGGCGGTGGGGGAATCGGTGGACTGGGCGATGAACCGCGCGCGTCTGGCGATTCATAACAAGCTGACCGATCCCGACGAGCGCGATTGGGGCGTGCCGGTGCTCTATCTGCGGATGCGGGTGGAGGAGACGGAGGCGGTGATTTTCCGCAGGTTGGCGCAGGCGGACCGCATCGCGCCGCCGCGGCAGGATATTGGCGTCATCAGTTCTTCCGTCACCGGCAGCCATATTTGCCCGAGCTGCAACGCGGTGGTCGCCGCCGGGAAGAAGTTCTGCGAGAACTGTGGGGCGAAGTTCTGCCCACAGTGCCGCGCCGTGGTATCTCCCACAGCCCGGTTCTGCGGGTCGTGCGGCACAGCCCAGGCAGGGGTTTAGAGAATAGCGAGGAGAAAGCTCCATGCAATGTCAAAAATGTCATGCTACTTTGCCCGACGGGGTGCGCTTTTGCTTCAACTGTGGCGCTCCGCAACCCGAACCCTCGCAACCTGAGGGGGCACACCGCCTGGGCGTTGCTGCGCAGGAGCGCGGCGCCTACACTGAGGCGGAGAAATATTACCTGCAGGCGCTCGAGGCGTATGCGGCGGCATCCAAAACTGAAGACCCGGGTTACGCGGATGTGCAAAACGACCTGGGCGGGCTGTATTTTGCGATGGGACGCTATGCGGCGGCGGAACCGCTCTACCGACAGGCGCTGGAGCTGCGGCGGCGGGTGCTGGGACCGGAGGCTCCGGCGGTGGCTTCGAGTTTGAGCAATTTGGGAAGCCTGCATTATGCGGCGGGCAATCCGAATGCCGCCTTGCCGCTGTTGCAGGAAGCGCTCGCCATCCAGCAGGCGGTCTTGGGCGAGGAGCGCCCGGAAGTGGCGCAGACGCTCAACAACCTGGCGCTGGTGTACGGGGACCTGGGGAATTATGAAGCCGCTGAACCGCTGTTGCTCCAGGCGTTGGAGATGCGCAAGCGGATTCTCGGCGCGGGGCATCCCGATGTGGCGCAGAGCCTCAACAATCTGGCGTTGTTCCACGAAGAGGTGGGGGAGTATGCGCAGGCGGAGGCGCTGTTCCAGGAGGCGTGGCAGATTCGCCGCGCGGCGCTGGGGGAGAGCCATCCGGATGTGGCGCAGAGCCTCAACAACCTCGCGGCGTTGCGCCAGACGATGGGGGATTATCGCGGCGCCGAGGCATTTCTGCGGCAGGCTCTGGAGATTTATCGCTTCAGCCTGGGCTCACAGCATCCATACGTGGCACAGACGCTGCGCGAGCTGGCAATGGTGGTGGGCTTGCAGGGCAACTACGCGGAGGCTGAGGAGCTGTTGACCCACGCTCTGAGGATTTACAGGGCAGCGCCGGAGCACAACTGGTTGCCCTACGCCGCGACTCTGGATAGTCTGGCTTCGGTGTATCAGTTGACGGCGAATTACGCCGGTGCGGAGGAAGCGCTGCGCAGGTCGCTGGAGATTTACCAATCTGCCGGAGATAGGGCGAGCTGCGCGCGGGCTTTGTATGACCTGGGGACTGTGCTGCGACTGCAAGGCAACGGCGCTGCGGCGAAAGAGGCGCTGCAGGAGTGCCTGCGAATCAGGGACGCGGTGGGCGATAAGGTGGGCATCGCGGCGGCGCTGGAGCAGCTGGGGTTGGTGGCGCAGGCGGGCGGGAATCTGGAGCAGGCGGAGAGCTATTATTCGGATAGTCTGGCGCTCCGCAAGACCGTCCGCGACCGGGCGGGCATGGCGCGCGTGCTGCACCAGCTGGCGGAGCTGGCGCGGGTCCGGGGCGCCTATGAGGAGGCGCGGGGCTATTTGAACGAGAGCCTGGAGCTCAACCGGAGGTTGGGCGTCCAATCCCGGGTGGCGGAGGACTTGAGCCTGCTGGCGCGGGTGGCGGAGCAGCAGGGGCGCGTGGATGAAGCGCGCGCGCTCGAGGCGGAGGCGCAAGCGCTCGCGGGGCGGGTGCAGCTGAAGGATACTCTCA
>JAKJAC010000176.1:347-9326 GCA_022707705.1 Chloroflexota bacterium | reverse complement strand
GGGTTGACGCGTCAACCCAGTTGACGAAGCAACCATATCGCACAGCGAGCCTCACAGGGTACGCAGAAGCCCGCTGAGCTGCTACGAATGCCCGCCGCCGGTGATGATTGACGCCGCCACAAAGTGCCCCTATAATAAGGAAGGATCACAAGCGCCACACGCTGATCCCATTTCACCCTGCGCACCATCTCCGCAGCAGCGTGCCTCCTGGAATAAGAAAATGCAACGCGCACCGAAATCAGTCTCTGTACAGGCGACATTTCAAACCATCTTTGGAGAATGAATATGCGAATACGCAGCCTGTTGTTGCTTCTGCCGGTGACTCTGCTTATGGGATGCGCAACGCCCTCGCCCTCCCCCACGCCCACGGAACTGATCACGGTTACCCTCACCCCCGCACCCACGCCTGAATGCGCCTCGTTGCTCACCGCCGTGCAAGCCCAGGATGTCGCGTTGACACGCTCGTGCCTGCAGCAAGGGGAGGATGCCAATCAAACGGATGCAGGTGGCCTTTCGGTCTTGAACTATGCTGCCGCATCAGGCAATGTAGAGATTGTTACCGCCTTGCTGGAAGCTGGCAGCGAGGTGAACTACCAAGACCCGTGGGGCATGGCTTCGCTACATGCTGCCCTCAAAGAGGGCCATGATGCGGTGACGCTCTTATTGTTGGAGCATGGCGCCGATGTCAATCTTCAGACCACGAGCGGCTACTACGTGGGCTTCACACCCCTGCACACCGCGATCTATTTTGGCAAAGCCGGATTGGCGACGATTGAGCAATTGCTGCAAAAAGGAGCGGATGTGAATGCCACCAACCAGGCGCGCCAAACGCCGCTACAAATGGCATCCGAAAAGGGCTTGACCGAGGTCGAGGCTCTCTTGATCGAGTATGGGGCGAAATAGGGTCCCCGGCGCATGCCTGGCGCATGCCTGGGGCTGAGATAAGCGCCTGAAACAACCCGCACAGAATGCCTATGAATCAATGGAAAAATCTTGGAACCGCCGGCGGACACGTCGAGATTGTCCCCTACTCCGCGGAATGGACCCGCTTATTCGAGTTGGAAGCCCAACGCATTCGGGCGGCTTGCGGGGACCTGCTCCCTGCGATCGAGCACATCGGGAGCACCGCCATCCCCGGCATGCCGGCGAAGCCAATCATTGATATTATGCCTGGGGTGAAGACCCACGCAGACGGCTTGAGGACCATCGAGCCGTTGCAGCAACTGGGTTATGACTATCACGGGGAAAACGGCATCCCTGGGCGCTTCTATTTTGTGCTGCGCTACGAGCAGCGTTCCGTGCTCCACGTCCACATCTTCGAAATCGGCGCCGAGAACTGGGAGCGCCATCTGCTCTTTCGGGATACCCTGCGCGCCCACCCGGAAGTCGCGGCGGAATACGCAGCCCTGAAGCAGATCTTAGCGCTTCGCTTTCATGAGGACAGGCAAGCCTACACGGAGGCAAAAGGCGCATTCATCAATCAGGTCGTCCAACAGGCGCGACGGCTGCGCGAGCGAGACACGACCACCTGATCCCGGCGCCGCCTTCGCCCGCCTCGCGCCCGTGAGACACGCCACTGAAGAATCCAAGAAGGAAAGGCACATGCACAAAACGCAGTACACGCTTCTATTTCTCCTGGGTGGCATTCCGGCTTATAAGGTCTATGCGGATGAATTCGTCAGCGCCGCCGGCGGCAAGCACGCGAGCATCGCCGTGTTAGCGCAAACCCGCGCCATTTGGGAGAACCGCAAAGCCGAAATCACCGAGCCCTGGATCGAGAGAGGGGTTTCGCGCTTTAGCCCCATCACGCCCGGCGAGAACGGCATGCTGGACCCCCAACCGGCGCTGGCGACCCTTAAGGCTGCGACCGGCATTCTCATCTGCGGCGGCGACACACCCACCAATCAGCGCCTCTTCGCATCTGACCCGATAGGCGCACTCATTCAGGAGCGCTACCGCAGCGGGATTCCGGTGGCAGGCATATCGGCGGGAGCGTTGACCACGCTTGAGGTATGCCAGCTCCCGCAAAGCGAGACCGGCGCAGCCGAGCTCCAGGTGGTTCGCGGGTTAGGGCTGGCGAGCGGTTTCGTTATCGGCGTACACTTTACCGAGTGGAACGCCTTGCCTGAAGTCATAGCGGTGATGGCGAAGACCAAAACTGCCATAGGCTATGGCATTGACGAGCCCGCGTGCCTGGTCTGTGAAAATGGCGCAGTTGCCCACGTGTTGGGCAAATCTGTCTATCGCATCGTCATGACCGATTTTGCAGCGCAATCAACCCAGGTACAGCTATTTTAGGCAACGGCGCCCCGATTCCGGCGCCGCCGAAGGTTCGCCCGCCCCGCGCCCATGAGCCAGGGAAACGGGGTCTTGTATCAGGTGCTTCGTGAAGGGATGAAAGCTATGTCGAATCTCGTGGAAACGCTCAAACGGCATCAATTGCTCGCCTATTTTGGTCTGACCTATCTGATGACCTGGGTCATCGAGTTCACCGTCCAACCCATGTACATGGGAGGGCAGAGGTGGGTGGCGCCCCTGATAACTCTCGGAATCTTCGCCCCGGCTCTGGTAAGCATCGGGCTTTCGGCGCTCATCAAGCCACAGCCCAGGCAGGGTAGCCGCAAGCCCGCAATACTCGTGTTTTTCAGCGTGTGGACCCTTGCCAGTCTGGTTATCATCGCGAATCTCATCCTCAACCAGCAGATGGACCTGAGCCCACTGCTGGTAAGCGTGGGCGTCATCACCGCGCTGCTGCCCGCTTTTGTGGCGTCTTCGATCTTTTCGACGATACCCGGAGTGAGAAGCCATCTGCGCACGTACATCCACCCCCGGGGTTCCTGGGGCTATTACCCCCTGGCGCTTTTCGTGCTCCCGGCGATTTGGCTGCTCGGGAATCTCCTCAGCCGCGCCCTGGGAATGGTAACTCCCTTTTTCAGGTCCCCGGTGGTAGATTTGAAGCTCCTGGCATCAGCCACGGTCATGTTTCTCTACAACGTCGCCTACAGCTCGCTTTCGGAGGAACCCGGTTGGCGCGGCTTTGCCCTGCCGCGACTTCAGGCGAAATTCAGCCCCCTGGTTGCCAGCCTGATTCTGGGGGTACTCTGGTCGTTCTGGCATGTACCGTTCAAATTCGGGGGCATGGATGCTGCCAGCCCTGCGGATATCCTCGTCGAGTGGATTCTGATTTTGCTGGTCAACATCATCTTCACCTGGCTCTTCAACCGCACCCAGGGCAGCATCCTCGTCGCGGCGCTCATCCACCCCGCCATGAACGTCATGGGCAGTTTCCTCAACGCGTCCCTCGGCGCCCTCGTCCTGCTCTTTGGCTTCATTGCTTTCATCATCGCGCGCGACAAAATGTGGCGCAAATTGCCGGTTGAGTCTCTCGCCGTCATTCAAGGCAGCGTGGAGGACCTGCCCCCTGCGGCAGCGTAGACCGCAATCCGCTCGGAATCCAAGGGGCGCGGGTTCAGGTCTGTTGCCGCTACGGTTTGAAGAAGAAACATGCCATCGAAATACAGACATACCCAATATGGAACGGCTACGTTGATGGTGTTCTTGATCACCGGAATTCTGATTGCGGTAGTCGCTATGCAAGTCATCGCTGAGGGGCGGCTTTTGTCTGCCATTTTCATGCTAGGGCTGTATCTCTTGGGGCTGTTGATGTTCACCTCCCTCACCATTGAGATAGCGGAAGAGCGACTCAGGTTCTGGTTTGGCATCGGCATGGTGCGGAAGACCATCGCCCTGAGTGAAATCCAATCCACCAGAGCAATCAAGAATCCCTGGTACTATTTCTGGGGAGTGAAGTCCATCCCGGGCGGTTGGTTTTATGCGGTCGCACCGGGCGCCGCCGTCGAGATGACCCTCAAGGATGGCAGAATACTCCAACTTGGAACCAACCAACCGGACAATCTGAGCCAGGCTATCGAAACGGCACGGCGACAAATTGAGGTAGAGGACACATTCGTGGTCCCTGCAACATGATTTATCTCTTAGGTGGTCCTCCAAGAGTTGGCAAATCCATCATCGCCGGTGAGATTCGGCGGAGATTTGCCGTGAGTGTGGTGTCAACGGATACTCTCGGCGCCGTGCTCGAGAGCGTTCTGAGTCCGGGAGAGGCGCCAGACTTGTTTGCCTTTGGCGGAATGTCCATGGCGGAGCGGACCATGACGGATCCGGCGCAGCTGGTTGAGGGGCTGATAAGGGAAAGCCGGGTCGTCTGGACTGCGGTGGAGGCTTTTGCCCGCCGGGAGCACGCTGAGGGCCGCGATGCGCTGATTGAAGGCGTCGCGGTGCTTCCCGAGTTAGTGAGCCGCCTGGAGGAGGTCCCGCACCGGGCAGTCTTCCTCGGCAACCAGGGAGAGCGCGTCCAGGAAAACATCAAAAGCGCTGCCGCGAGGAATGCGCAGGATTGGATGCGGGGTGTCAGCGACCCGGATATTGCCGCCTTTGCCATGTTGGTGCGGCGGATGAGCGCCCGCATCGAGCAGGAGGCGGAGGAATTCGGCTTCGAATATATCGAGCTGGGCGACATCCCGTTCGAAGCTGCAACGGAAGCCGTGATGCGGGCGCTCGGCTTGGGCGGCAGGTAACGCTCACAGCGAGCAGGAGGCAGAGCGTTGTTTGATCCGAATCAACACCCCGCACAATGTGCAAACTACATGAGCCATTTTCTCGGGGCGCCCGTAAGCTTTATCCGCGCAGATGCCCTTACGCAGAGCACACGCCTGGCGCCCTGGCGCGTGCACGTCTGCGTGAACGGCGTCGAACGAGCCTACGTACTGCAACTGGACCCGCGGGGCATGGAGCATGAATACCAGGTGCTGAAAGCTCTGGAAGCCGCGCCTTTCCCCACACCGCGAGTCTACGGTCTGGACCTGCCGGGCGAGGCATTGGGCATTGCCTGCTTCTTTAGCGAATTCATTGAGGGCGAGTCATTGCTCGCCCCCGTGTTGTCAGGTGCAACCTGGGCAGAAGACCTGTATCTCGATGCGGTATGCGCTTTGCTAGCCACAACGGAGGATGATTTGGGCGCTATCGCCCAGAAGTTGGAGCGGACAACCGCTGAAGACGTGCTTGAGGACGCCTATGCAGACCTCAAAGACCAGGCAATTCCACTGGCAGAAACAGTCTATCGAAGATTGAGAGCAGAGATGCCCAATCTGCCTGCCCTGCGCTTCAGTAATGGCGACCTGTGGCTGGATAACTTCATCGTCAAGGACCGCCAGCTGGCAGCGATTATTGACTTTCAGAACGCGGCATTCAGTGACCCGGTCTTCGAGTTCTTGCTCTCATTCTTTGTAGCACCGGAACTGCAGGGGCGTGGCATCGAAGCACGCTTCTGCCGGCTTATCGGCGTGGACCCAGATATTCTGTACTGGTACCACGGGCTGGAGCTCTTCGAAACCTGGTCGTGGCTATTGAAAACCGGCAAGCCCTTCGTCCACCACACCGCAGAGAGCCTGACAATGGATTTGACGCAATGGCTTGAGGTGAACCAGGTCCATGCGGGCAGGTGATGCCCGAGGCATTCAAAGAGATAGAACCAACACCGCTTGAGGCTGCAACGAAAGCAGTGATGAAGGCACCAGGCTTGAGCGCAGATATCGCTCAGCCGGGTACCGGTGAAATCCACGTCGCGTATGGGCGACCGTCCGCGAACGCACACAGGACTTTCATACTCATATCAAGGAGGTAAACCCATGTCAGCGAATCGAGCAGGCACAAGAGCATGGATTGGGATCGGATTGGCTCTGGCGATGGCGTTCTTGGCCCTGAGCCTTCTCCTGGCAACCGGCAATGCCCGCGCGCAAAGCGGTTCCATCGCCGGCACGGTCACCTACCTCGGCGGCGCAGCTCCTGGCACCTACGATCTCAACGTGGACCTCTTCACCGCCCTGGACCAACCCCCGGTCGCCGGCGTTGGCTTGAGCGCTACCGGACCCTTTCAAATCTTCAATGTCATTGATGGGAATTATTACGTATGCGGCTCAATCGACCCCCATCAGCCGTACCCCAACCCCATCACCTGCTACGACCCGGATGACGACGGGCAACCCAACCAGGTCACCGTTAGCGGCGGCGCTGTGACAGGCATTGACCTCACCCTGGGCGGACCCTGGCTACCGCTCGAGGGACCCACAGCGCCCGGGGGAATGCTCACTGCCCTCGCCGTTCATCCCGGCATAGCCAATACCCTCTACGCTGCGCTGGTGCCCAAAGGCGCCCATTATTACACCGGACCCTTTGCCGCCGTTTTCAAAAGCACTGATGGGGCGGCAAGTTGGACCCAGGTGCTGGCGCCCGACTTGGGCATCTACGCCCTGGCGGCGGCAGATTCGATGGTTTACGCCGGCGCCTACGATTATTATGGCGGCGGACCTACCATCTATGTCAGCCATGATAGCGGCGCCAGTTGGACCGCCGTTTTTTCCTATCCCCACACCATCGCCTGGACCTCTGCCGCCATTGATCCCGGCAACAGTCAGGTCGCCATGCTGGGCGGATACCTCGACGATGCGGCTTTGGGCTTGCGGCGCGGCATGGTTTATCGCACCGGCGATGGCGGGCTCACCTGGACGCCGGTGCTCACCCCCAGCACCTCGAACGCCGGCGGCGCGGTCTACGAAGTGCTGATTCACCCCATGACGCCCACCCTGTGGCTCGCATCAGTCTATGATGAGCTCACCGGCGCCAGCACCATCTACCGCAGCCCGGATGCGGGCTTCACCTGGCCCTATTCGAGCACCCTACCCGATGCCGCCGCCAACTCCCTCGCGGTGCATCCGGCGCAGCCCGGCACGCTCTATGCCGGCGCCGGGTGGGAGCCCCTGACCTCAGGATCCCAGTCACGGGTGTTCCGTAGCACCGATGCGGGCTTGAGCTGGACGCTGGTCTTCACGCAGGGCGGGTTGGTAGCCGTCGAACCAGTCTCGGGAACCGTCTACGCGCTTCAGGCTACCAGCCTCTTCAGCAGCACGGCGGGCGGCGATCCGGGCACCTGGTCCTATGCCGGCGGCATCCCAGATTCGCTCACCACCGCGTTTGCTCTGGACTCGGGGATCAACCCCGCTACCCTCTACGCTGGCGGCTTCTTCTGGGGCGTCTCCAGCAGCACCGATGGTGGACGGAACTGGCAAACACGTCACAATGGCATTGCGATGCTGGAAACGATCGCCGACATTGAGCTCGATCCGCGGCACCCGGAACGGCTCTTCGTCGCGGGTGAAACGGGCTGGCGCACTGCCGATGGCGGTCAGTCCTGGGACTATGTGATTGGCGCCTTCCCTGACTTTGCCATCCATCCGGCGAATTCGAACGTCGTGCTCGTGGGCGTCTCCAGCGATACCGACCGGACCATATTGCGCAGCAACGATGGCGGGCTGAGCTTCACCCCGGTATACACGCCGGCATTCCTGCTACCCGGCGGCGCCGGTGGGAGTATGGGCATCGGAGACGTCAAGTTTGCTCCCTCTTCCGGCGACGTTGTCTATGCCGCCGGTGGGCAGAACCCCGGTTGGCAGGGACGACAGGCAGTCGTGCTGCGCAGCGACAATGCCGGGTTGAATTGGACCGAGATTCTGACCCGACCCACTGACTCTAACACCGGCGCGCTGGCGGTTGATCCCACAGACCCCAACGTGCTCTACGCCGGGATTGAGGACTGCCAGACCAACCCCTGCGAGTATGCCATCTATCGAACGCAGGATGGTGGGCTGACCTGGCAAAAAACCTTGACGCGAACTGTAGGCTATTTCATACAGATCGTTGTGGACCCCCAGAAACCCGAGGTCGTCTACGCGGGCGCCGATTTCTCCGACGTTTACAAGAGCACCGATGGCGGCTCGACCTGGACGCTGGTGCGCACCTGCTGTCCGCTGGGAAACTTCCCCACCCTGGATCCGCGCGTGCCCAGCCATGTCTATGTCATCGGCAACACCTCTTTCGCCGGCGAATCGCGCGATGGCGGGCTGACCTGGAGCGGCGCGGGCACGCCCCTGTGCCAGGGAGCGCCACGCCAGAACTCCGGCACCCTGGAGTTACGAAACGACGGTCAGATTCAGACGCTCTACGGCGGCTTCTCCGGTCTGTGGGTCTACCGCCGCGCTGCCCCCCAACCAGGTCTGCCGGTTACGGTAACACCGGCATTGAGCGAGCCGAGCGCGCCGGTCGGTGAGACCGTGCAGGTGGGAGGCTTGGTGCTCGACGGTAACGGGAACTGGGTCGCCGATGGCACCGTGGTGACCTTTACTACCAGCGCTGCGGGGACTTTTGACCCGCTCCTGCGGTCAGCGGCGGTGCAAAGTAGCCCGGTAGTGACGCGGGCGGTGGTGGATGGTCATGTTTGGGCGACCCTGCGCGGTGTGCAGAACGGCATAGCCGTCGTCACCCTGACCGCCAACGCCATTTCTCAGAGCATCGAGGTCGTTTTCGGCACCATCAGCGAGCCTGGCGCGCGCTATGTAGATGGCGCGACCGGGCAAGATGTGGCGACCTGCGGGGAAAGCGCTACGCCTTGCGCCACGCTTTCCTACACGCTCAACAGCCGGGCGGTAGATGGCGATTCCCTCTTTGTCGCCGCGGGTCTGTACCGGGAAAACCCGACCATCAACGGCATCACGGTCACCCTCCGCGGCGGCTATACCCTCTCCGGCACCCAATGGCTCACCGATACCGGCGAGACTATCATCGACGGCAACGCCGCCGGACGCGCGCTGACCTTGCAGGGCAGCAATGCCGTTCTGGAAAACCTCACACTTACCGGTGGGCAATCCCCTGCTGGTGAGTGTTGGGGCGGCGGGATGTGGGTCTCGAACGGCAACGTCACGATTCGCGCGTCGCGCATCACCGCCAACGTTGCCGGTTGCTCGGGCGGTGGCATCGAGGTGAATAGCGACCTGGGACCGGCGCATCTGACCCTGGAGGACAGTATTGTGGATCACAACCTATCCGGAGGGCATGGCGGCGGGATCACGG
>JAKJAC010000176.1:0-337 GCA_022707705.1 Chloroflexota bacterium | reverse complement strand
TACGAATGGTTTCGCCGGCGGCATCGGCGTCTACCAGGGCTCGCAGCTCGCCATTACCGGCAGCCGCATCAGCAACAACACCGCCCGGTTGCACGGCGGCGCGATCGAGGTGCGTAACTCCACCCTGAGCATGACGAATACCCTCATCATCAGCAACACCGCAGCCAACATCAACGTGCTCGCCATCGACAACAGCGCCGTCGCCATCCAGAATTGCACGCTCGCGGATAACAACCCACAAGGGGCGCAAGCGATCCTGGCTTTCGACCCGCCCACCAGCACACTCACCATTCGCAACAGCATCCTCTGGAACAGCGCTCTGAGCATCCAGTGGGAT
>JAKJAC010000175.1:350-9383 GCA_022707705.1 Chloroflexota bacterium | reverse complement strand
CTGGAGTCGGGCACGGCGATTCAAGTATAGGTTTTTTTCATTTTCGGCTTGGGAGCGGTTGCAACTTTTGTGCTGCCGCCGCGTATGAGAATTGAGCAAGGATTCACCGTTCACCAATACATGGGGGAGGGTCATGGGGCAAGGAAATATCCTAATCGTAGACGACACGCCCGCGAATTTGAGATTGCTCTCGAATATGCTGAGCGATCAAGGGTACAAGGTCCGTTCTGTGATTAACGGACAAATGGCGCTCACGGCAATCCATGCCGCCGCGCCGGATTTGGTGCTCCTGGACATCCGCATGCCCGGGATGAGCGGCTATGAAGTGTGCGAGGCGCTCAAAGCGGACCCCGAAACCCGCGAGATTCCCATCATCTTCATCAGCGCGCTGGACGAAATCCACGACAAAGTGAAAGCTTTCACCGTCGGCGGCGTGGATTACATCACCAAGCCCTTCCAGTTCGAGGAAGTGCTCGCCCGCGTGGAGACCCATCTGGCGCTGCGGAATCTGCAGCGCCAACTGCAGAACGAGATTGTGGCTCGCGACAAACTCATCGGGGAACTGGACGCCTACGCACACACCGTGGCGCATGACCTCAAGAACCCCCTCACCGTGCTGGTGGGCTACGCCGAGCTGCTGGAAAAACGGCACACGCAGCTTTCCACCGAGCAACTGGAGCGCAATCTGCACTCCGTCTCCGTGAGCGCGCGGCGCATGACCAGCATCATCAACGAGCTGCTGTTGCTGGCGAGCGTCCGGCAGGTGAATGAGGTGCAGTTGACGGCGCTGGATATGGGGCATGTGGTCGGCGAGGTGCAGGCGCGCCTGCAGGATATGCTTGTCCGCGCCGAAGCGCAGGTTGAGATTCCAGGCACATGGCCCGCCGCAGTAGGTTACGGTCCGTGGGTCGAGGAAATCTGGGTCAACTACGTAAGCAATGCGGTGAAATACGGCGGCGCCCCGCCACGGATTTGCCTGGGCGCGACCCCGCGCGAGGATGGTTACGTCTGTTTCTGGGTGCAGGATAACGGTCCCGGAATCCCTCCCGAGCAGCTGAACCGGCTCTTCACGCCCTTCGAGCGGCTGAATCAAGCGCGCGCCGAAGGTCATGGGCTGGGGCTCTCCATCGTTCACCGCATCGCCGAAAAACTTAACGGCGCCGTCGAGGTGCATAGCACGCCTGGCGAGGGTAGCGTCTTTGGTTTCACCCTGCCTGTGGCGCCCAACTCCTGATTCTGGACAGATCTTATGGATTGGCAACAACTCTTCTACCTGATACCCGTGCTGCTCTTTGTCGTTCTGCCGTCGCTGGTTGGCATTTTCACCGCGCTCGGCATTGCAGGCTATGCCTGGAAACGCCGGGCGGTGCCCGGCGCCAGATACCTCGGGCTTTACATGCTCGCTGCTGCGATTTGGGCGGTGGCGGAGCTCGGGCAGCAATTCGCCGGAGCGCCACGCATTCTCGCGCTGTGGGAAAACATCGCGATGATCGGCATCGTCGGCATGCCCCTCTGGTGGTGGTCATTCACGCTCAAATACACCGGACGTGTGTCACACCTCGTGGTGAAGCATTGGCTGCTGATGGCGATTGTGCCGCTCATCATCCTGGATGTCATCTGGTTTCGCTTCCTCTTCCTGCCCTCGCTGCCCTCCACACCGCCCGTCCTGTGGCAGCTGCCCTTCCTGTATGCGTTCGTTGCGCTCGCCATCGGCACGGCAAACATGATTCGAGGGATGATTCGCGCCCCGATGTACCGGGGGCAGTTCATCACCGTGCTCACGGGCATCCTCTCGGTCTGGGTGGTGGCGTTTATCGAGATGGCCGGGTTGCAGCTCTTCCCCAATTTTAGCCTGCTGCCCATCGCCTTTGCCGCCGGTAGTCTGATTTGCGCGCGCGGCATCGCCCGCTACCGCACCTTCGATATCGTCCCGGTGGCGCTCGACACCGTCATCGAAAGCATTGATGACGGCATCGTCATCCTGGACCAGCACCACCGCATCGTGGACCTGAATCCCGCCGGGCAGCGCATGCTCAGCCTCTCGAAACCCCGCGCGAGCAGCTCCCCCATCGCCGAGCGTCTGCCGGAATGGGATAAATTGCTCGCGGACGCTGAGCGCGGCATCCGCCCGCTGGAAGTCGCGTTGGGCAGCGGCGAGCTGCGCCGCACCTACGAGATTCGCATCACGCCGCTCTACGGGCGGCGCCAGAGCCTCAGCGGGCGCCTGCTGATGCTGCACGATATCACGGCGCGCAAGAAGAACGAGGAGGAACTCTTCCGGGCAAAAGAAGCGGCTGAAACCGCGAACCGCTCGAAGAGCATTTTCCTGGCGAATATGAGCCACGAGCTGCGCACGCCCCTGAATGCGATTCTCGGTTTTTCCGCGCTGATGAACCGTGACCCGCAGCTCACCGCGGAGCAGCGGGAAAGCCTTACGACCATCAACCGCAGCGGGCAGCACCTGCTCACGCTCATCAACGACGTGCTGGAAATGTCGAAAATCGAGGCGGGACGCACGACCCTCTTCAACCAGAATTTCGACCTGTTCCGCATGTTGCACACGGTGGAAGACCTGTTTGCGCTTAAAGCCGCGGAAAAGAGCCTGGCGTTGCTCGTCGAGCACAGCCCCGAGGTGCCGCAATACATCCACGCGGACGAGAGCAAGCTGCGCCAGGTGCTGATGAACCTGGTCAGCAACGCCATCAAGTTCACGCCTGAGGGCGGTGTGACGCTGCGCATCCGCTTCCGTGAGGAAGCGGAGACCCGAGGGCGTCTATACTTCGAGGTCGAAGATACCGGCATTGGCATTCCCGAAGTGGAGCAAGCACGCATCTTCGAGCCGTTCATCCAATCTACGGGCGGGCATCAAGCGCAAGAGGGCACCGGCTTGGGGCTGGCCATTAGCCGGCAGTTCGTGGAGATGATGGGCGGCAAACTGGCGGTCGTGAGTGAAGCCGGGCGGGGCAGTCTCTTCAAATTCGACGTCATCGTAGCGCCCGCCAGCTCCGATGATGCGCCGCAGGGCGCGCCCACACGGCGCGTCATCGGCCTGGAACCGGGGCAACCCACCTACCGGTTGTTGATTGCCGAAGACCGCGAGACGAATCGCGTGCTGCTGCTCAAGCTGCTCCAGCCCTTGGGCTTCGAGGTGCGGACGGCGGTCAATGGCAAAGAAGCGGTCGAGGTGTGGGAGGAATGGGAACCGCATCTCATCTGGATGGATATGCGCATGCCGGTCATGGATGGCTATGAGGCGACCCGGCGCATCAAGGCGACCACGAAGGGCCACGCGACCGTCATCATCGCGCTCACGGCGAGCGCCTTCGATGAGGACCGCTCCGTGATTCTCTCGGGAGGCTGCGACGACTTCGTGCGCAAGCCCTTCCGCGAGGCGGAGCTCTTCGAGGCGCTGGTCAAGCATCTGGGGGTGCGCTTCATCTACGATACGGGTCCGGTCGAACCGGCGCCCGTTGCCGAGGAAGAGACGGCGCTCACGGCGGAGGTGCTGCGCACGCTGCCGGAGCACTGGCGCGAGCAGGTTCACGCAAGCGCCGCGCAAGCCGACAGCGAGCGACTGGTGGAGCTCTGCGATACGATTGCGGCAGAGCACCCGGGTCTGGCGCAGAATTTGATGGGGCTGGTGAACGATTTCCGCTTCGATGTGATTATGGAGCTGACGAATTAGGACGGCTCCTCCCTCGTAGCACGTCGCATTCCGGCAACACAGCTCACGCCAAGGCGCAAAGGACGCAAAGGGTTTTCCCTTGCGCTCTTGGCGGCTTTGCGTGAGATTTTCTTTTCTCACGCCACGGCGCAACGGACGCTAAGGTTTTTCCTCTTTACGTTCTTAGCGGCTTTGCGTGAGATCTTTCTTTTCACGCCCGCCGCCGGTACGCCTCCATCTCAATGACCGTGTTCTCAAGCCGCGCTTCCTCCGCGGCGAAAGCCATGAGATGGCTCTCCAGCGAGGCGCGCGCGGTGGTCAACGCCGCGCCGCGCTCGCGGATGGCGCGCCCGCAGGCGCGCACGAAGGCGCGCATCAACCCCGCATCCCCACCCCCGTGACCGGTAGCGCTCTCGCGTCCCTGCCCCGGGCGCAGGACCTCCGCCTTACCGGTCAGATGGTCGTGAATCTCGATGCGCTGCTCATCAGCATAATAGCAACCACGCAATGTGGCGCGCGTGCCATCGTAGCGCAGCGTGCGCCCCTCGCGGTGGGAATGCCCGTGCATCACCAACACCGCCGTCGCTCCGCTTTCCAGCGTCAACTCAACGTGCTGGTGGTCCACCACATCGTTATCGCAGTGGTAGACGCAACGCCCGTAGGGACCCGTACGCAGCGCTTCCCAGCGCGCCTCAAGGCTCGTATCCTCCGAGATCACGGAGAGGGGCCAACCGCGATAATCTAGCGCGCGATCCAGGGGCGGCAGCAAACGGCGCAACGTGCGCGCCAGTTTGGGCTGGTGCAACAGGAGTCCCGCGCCGAAGCGTTCGGTGCGGTTGGGCGAATGCTCCGCCACCTGCAGCAGCTGCTCCAACTCGATGTACAGGCGCGGCGCGTACCAGGGGCAGGTCTTGGCGGCAGGGCACCCATCCGTGCAGCGCGCGGGAGCGCCGGGCGGCGCATTCTCAGGGCGGTAGTGGGTCAGCGCGCCGCTGGAACTGAGGCGCACGGTGGGACCCAGATTCCAGAACAGGATATCCAGGTCGTGGCAGCACTTCGCCAGAATCATCGGGCTTTCGAGGGCGCTGTTGCGCCAGTTGCCGCGCACGTAGGAATGCGCCATGTGCCAGTAGGCGACGTTCTCCCGGTGCTCGACGGTGAGGATGTCCCCCAGACGCCCGGATTCCAGAATCTCGTGCAGGGCGGCGAAGAAGGGGGAATAGCGCAGGACGTGGCAGATTTGAAGGAGCTTGCCGGTGCGCTCGGAAGCCTGCACGAGCTCCTCGCAGCCCTCGCGCGTGGTCGCCATGGGCTTTTCGAGGAGCACATCGTAGCCCGCTTCCAGGGCGGCGACTGCCGGGGCGACGTGCAGGGTATCGAGGGTGCAAATCAAAGCCGCGGCGACAGGCAGGCGCCGCGCGACCAATGCCTCCCAGGAGTCGAATTGCCGTTCCGGGGGGATGCCGTGGGCGGCAGCGAAGCGCGCGCGGCGCACGGGGTGAGGCTCGGCGACTGCCACGAAACGCAGTTCATCGGGATGTGCCAGGGCGTAGGGCGCGTAGGATTCCGCGCCGCGATTGCCGGCGCCGATCAGAATCGCTTCGATAGGTTGGGACATCAGGCACCTCAAGTATTGAAATGAACGCTGAAGACAGTAGGGATTATAAGCCCGGGAGAGGGGATGGGCAAGGCGCAACAGCATTCTCTATCAAAATACCCCTGTCCGCCGTGCGCCGGCACGCAATACAAAAAACGACAGTCAAAAGACTGTCGTTTTACTGTCGCAAAACGACAGTGACAAACAGCTAAGGATTTTTTATAATTAGAATCAGACTATAGGATTTCGGTTTGAGCGTGGGAGTTGGAGCTGCCATGCACCACGAGATTCAAACGCATGTTAAGGACAATAACAAACGCACCGGTTCTGATCTGTGGGCACTCGCTGTTATTAGAGATTGTCACGACAGGACTGGCGCAAGAAGCAAGAGTACAGGTGCTGCACATGATGGACGCCCTGCAGGAGAATGTGTTGGCGCAGGTTGCTACACTCAAACCGCAGGCGGTAATCATCGAAAGCCGCGACCACAATCGCAACCTGGCACGGGCGCTATCAAACCAGGGTATCGTGCTCATCACCCTGGATTCTGAGGAGAGTGTGGCGACGGTGGCTGAGGAAAGCCGGATTCCGGTCAACAGCATGATGGAGCTGGCGCAGGTGATTCAACGGGCGCTCGTTTGAAGGCGAGCGCCGCTTCTGACATGATTGATGTGCAGGTTGTGGTGAGGTTGGGACTCCTTTGAGGATTTGGAGGTTTTACAAGATGCAGCAGGAACATAAACAAAGTTTAGATGGACGTAAGTTATACCGGAGTTTAGTAGCGCCCTTCGGGTCGCGCAGACAGCGATCACAGCAGGCAACCATGAAGACGTTGCTGCAGGCATTCGTGATCGGCTCTCTGGTGCTCAGCGCACTGCTGGGCGATTTTCGGATGGCGGAGGCAACGCAGTTCTACGTGCGCGATAATTTCAGCACGGTTGCGTATACCAACAACAACGGCTCGGTCAACTGGGCGGGTCCGTGGGTGGAGAGCAACGACGACGGGACTGCCGGAGGCGGCGATATCCGCATTACGGGCGGCGAGCTGCGTTTTGATAACAGAAGCAACGCAAACACCGACGAAAGTATCGTGCGTAACATCAATCTATCAAACGTGAACGGCGCAATCTTGTCGTTTGACGCCCGCACAACCAATACCGAAGCCGGTGATACATTCGAGGTTGCCGTCTATGATAGCGATACCTCTACCTGGGCGGTCCTGCAGACCTTCGATGGGGTAATTAACGACCAGGCTTACTATTATGACCTCACACCCTATGTGTCTGCCGATACCCAATTACGTTTTCGCATCACGGGAGCCTATACAGGGACCGATGAATACGCATATCTAGATGATGTGCAAATCACCTATTTCACCGCCAGCTCGCACACCGCCACCGACGTGCGCCAGACGGTGCAGACCTACTATATCCCGGTCCCTGAGGATCAAGCCCTGCTGATGATGGATACCATCAACAGCGCCGCCAATAGCCCGACCTCGGTCTATGTCTCCATCTCCGTAAACGCGGATGATACGGTTATCTATTTCGACCACTGGGAGGATGATTTCGAGCTCTCCGTGACCGATCCGACCCAGAGCACGACCGAAGTCTGGGGAGATAACGATTTCTCCAACGGCGCGCCTCCAGGCTATACTACAGATGTGCTTAACGCAGGCGATATCATCATCCTGAACAACTGGGTGCCCACCGAGCACCTGGATTGGATTGACTTCGACGGCGGCGACAAAATTGCCTCCACCGAAGCCATCGCCGTGACCCGCACCTCGTGGGCGAGCGGCTCAGGCACGCTGCACGGCGGTTCGGTGGAAATGCTCGATACTTCCGTGTGGGGCACGCGCTTCGATCTTCCGGTGCACGATACAGCCTATTACGACTTTACGTATACTGGCGTCGCCCTGATGGCGAGCGAAGACGGCACGCTGATTTATCGCAATGGCACGTATGTGGCGACCCTGGATGAAGGCGAGAGCTATCTGTTCAACGATACGGTAGCGGTGGGCGATATCTTCACCGCCTCCGCCCCGGTGCAAGCCAACCTGCTCAACGGCAATATCGGCAGCAACTACGCCTCGGACTGGTTGACGCTCTATCCCTTCGACCTGCTCGGCACCAGCTATTACGCGCCCGTCGGTCCCGAAGGCACTGTAAACACAGCCGTGATCCTCCACAACCCCAACGCTTTTCAGATTACGGTCTATTGGGACACAACCGCGGGCGCTCAGACAGAGCAGGTCATTGATGCGCATCAGGGCAAACTGGTGACGATGCCTACTGCAAATTCCGGCGCGCATTTCTACACCACCAGCTCCGAGCCCCCCGTCTTCCAGGCGATTTCGACCATCAACTCCGGCGGGCAAGCCAACGACTGGGGCTACACACTGATCCCGGAGAATCAACTCACCCAGCAAGCCATGGTCGGTTGGGGCGTGGGACGCGATCCCACCAGCGCGACTAACCCGACCGAAAACGGCAGCCCCGTGTGGCTCGTTGCGGTCGGTTCGGGTACGATGAACATCTGCGCGGACTATGATGGCGACGGTGCGGGATCGCTGACGGATGCCAATGGCTATCGCTACGATCAGTTGATTACACTATCCAATCTCGCCCGCGCCAAGGTCTATGATAGCGACGGCGACCAGACCGGTATGCTGCTCTACCTGTGTAACGGCAGCGAAGCCGGCAACGTCAACAAGATTGCCGTCGCCTGGGGCCAAGACCCCGCCGCCGCATCTCCCGGTGCACCTGGCCTGGATGTGGGCACGGCAGTGCCCCCGCTGCCCAACTTCACCGCCATCAAGGACGCAGAGCTGGTGATTGACCTCAACAGCAACACACGCTTCGACGTGCGTGACACCTTCGCTTACGATATCGTTATCAAGAATACCGGCGCGCTGCCCGTGCCCTCCGGTTCCATCGTCGTCAGCGATATCATCCCGCAATACACTACCTACGTGGCCAATTCGACGACCTTCTTCGACGGCGTCACGACGGTTGCCATCGCTGACAATACCGCGTCCGTCACGGTGTTCCCGCTGGATGAAGGCGGCTATACCATCAACCAGACGCTGCCCATCGAGGGCGAATTTGTGGTCTCCTTCCAGGTGCAGATTGATCCCTCACTCCCCGGCTTGACCACCATACAAAACGACGCGCGGGTGAGCGGCTTGGATTTGAGCTACCAACCCGCCGTGGAAATCGTCGTCCAGCCTCCGCAGGTGACCAACGCCATCGGCAACCGGGTGTGGATTGACGAAAACGGCGATGGTGTGCAGAATCCCGGCGAACCGGGCTTGCCCAACGTCACCGTCGAGCTTTACGACGCCAGTGGCACGACGCTGCTCGACAGTGTCGTCACCGATGCCAACGGCACCTATCTCTTCCCCGACCTGGCTTCGGGGACGTATCAGGTGCGGGTCAATACCGGTAGCCTGCCAGGAGGTCTTTCAGTCTCCACATTGGGAAGCGTGGGTGAGGATTTCAACAACCAGTCGCAGCCCTATACCGTAAGCGTGGGCGGTGGGGAGAACATGACCGCCGACTTCGGCTACAACTGGACGCCGGCGGGCAACGTGACCGGCAATACCGGCACAGGCGCGATTGGCGACCGCGTGTGGGTGGATGCCGATGGCGACGGCTTGCAGGACCCCGGCGAGCCTGGTCTGGGCGGCGCCACCGTGCGCTTACTCACCGACGATAACGGCGATGGCATCTACGGCGGTGCGGGCGATAACCCCGCTATCACCACCACC
>JAKJAC010000175.1:0-340 GCA_022707705.1 Chloroflexota bacterium | reverse complement strand
CCCGCCGGCAGCTACAGCGTTGAAGTTGACACCAGCAGCCTTCCCTCAGGCTATGCCCAGACCGGCGACCCGGATGCCACCTGCCCAGGAGGGGGGTGCGATAACCGCACCACCCAACCGCTGGTGCTGGCGCCCGGCGATGTTTACCTCAATGCTGATTTCGGCTACCAGCCCACCGGCGCAAGCGGCGCCATCGGCAATACCGTCTGGTTCAACCCGAATGGCAATAGCACGGTGGATGCCGGCGAATACGGTATCCCTGGCGTGAGCGTAGCGCTGATTCAAGACAGCAACGGCAACGGCGTGTGGGATGCCGGCGAGCCAATCATCGCTACCGATA
>JAKJAC010000174.1:3658-9445 GCA_022707705.1 Chloroflexota bacterium | reverse complement strand
TTGCGCGCTTCTATAAGCCCGGCAAGCGCAAGGATACCATTCAATTTGGGACCGATGGTTATGCGCCGCCGGAACAATACGGTAAAACGCAGACGGATATTCGCTCCGATGTCTATGCTTTGGGCGCTGTCTTGCACCAGCTGTTGACATTGCGCGACCCACAGACGGTCTTGTTCCAATTTCCGCCGGTCAAGGATTTGAATCCCAAAGTAAGTAAGCGTGTGAATGATGCCATCGCTCGGGCTGTAGCGCTGAACAAGGACAATCGCCCTTCCACTATCGCCGAGTTCTGGACTGAGCTGTCGGGTGGTCAGGCCACCGAGTTGCTGCCTTCCGGTAAACAAGATGTGGCCTCTAGCGAACCGCTTGCCAGCCCGAGTGCCACCTCAGGGGCGCTGCTAGATATGGGACATATCACTGCGGGTATGAATGTGCCGCATGGTAGTTTGCGAATTCCGCTCGTCGAAGGTGAGACCGCGAAACTCACCTCAGAGACGGCCTGGTTGCGACTTGAGAAATCCACGGTGGATTCTGCCCAGCAAGACGTTCGCGTGACTCTCGTCACAGCTGGTGTCAAAAACCCCTGTCTGCGCTTGCAGGGAGGGACGATTCAGAAGTGGACGGATTTGCATACCCGTTTTCTGGTGCCTGCGCCACAGACCCTGCTTGGACGGGTGCGGGTCGAGCGCGACAGTGGCGTCATAGACCATATCCCCATCCTCGTGCATGCTGATCCGCCCGCCTGGCAGGTTACCGGCGGCTGGGCGTTGACTGTTGGGTTGATGCTGACGGAAGCTGGAATGGCTTTGGGAAGTCTGACTGCAATCCTAATCGCCTTAGCCAATTACTAAAAGAGGCTCTGAATGTCATTGCCAATCCATAGTCTTGTTGAGGGACGTTATCGGGTGCTCGCCCTTCTTGGGCATGGCGGGATGGGATCCGTGTACCGTGCTCTGGATACGCGCCTGGATGTCCATGTGGCGCTTAAGGAAATGTTGGTTCAGCCAGATTTGGATCGTTTTACAGCCGGACATTTACGCGAGCAATTCCGCCGCGAGGCAAAACTACTCGCGTTGCTCAGTCACCCCAACCTGGTGCGGGTCACGGATTCCTTCGAGTGGCAGGGAAACGCCTACCTGGTCATGAACCTGGTGCTGGGTATCGGCTTGGACCAGGCGCTGGTCTCTCATGGCGCTTTTTCTGAGTCTGAAGTCATCCCCTGGGGCATACAGATTCTTAATGCCCTGAGCTATTGCCATGCTCAGGGGGTCATCCACCGCGATATCAAGCCCCAGAATGTGCTCATTCAGCCTGATGGTCAGGTGATGCTGGTGGATTTTGGATTGGCTAAGCTCTGGAACCCGGGCGACCCGCGCACACAGACGGCGCTTCGCGGTATGGGGACCCCGGAATATGCGCCCCCCGAACAATATGATGGCTCTGCCGGTCACACGGATGCTCGCAGTGACTTGTATAGCCTGGCAGCTACCCTCTACCACGCGTTGACGGGACAGGCTCCACCAACGGCTACTATGCGCATCGTCAACCCTCGGGCTTTGCTTCCGATACGGCAACTCAATCCGGCAGTAAGTCCTCAGGTCGAAACGGTCCTCATGCGCGCCTTGGAGCTTCAGCCTGAGAACCGTTTTCCAGATGCTTCTGCTATGCTGGCTGCGCTCTATACCGGCATTCCTCGCGCCGCTTCTCTACCTCCGGCGCAGCGCATCCAAAACTATCCAGCGCCTCCTGCAAAGCAAAAGCATTTCTCGCCGGCGCTTCTCTTCGTTGGGGGCTTCCTGCTGTTCATCAGTTTGCTCGCAGCTATCCTGGGGTTGCGTGGTATTCTATCTGCACGCCAGGATTCTGGAACCTCCCATGCAACCCCGGTTGTCACCGGAGCGCCGCCCACGGCTCCGTCATCACTCAAAGCAACAGCGCCGGTTGGCACTTTGACACAGGCGACGGTCGCTCCCGATACATTGGTGACGTCTTTGCCCACAGTCACACCTCTACCCCGCACACCTGCGGGAACCTTGCGCCTGTATTTTGACTCCGACCGTTCTGGGGATTGGAGTATCTATAGCATTGCTCTGGATGGCACGCAAGAAACGACCGTTATTCGTTCCGCAGGCACTGGCTATGGCGATACCGCCTGTAATCCCCAGATCGGGCAAATCGCCTATGATACTGATCGGGATGGCAATTGGGAGATTTATACCGCGGATTGGACGGGGGCAAATCAGGTAAATCGCACATCTCACCCCGCGAACGAGGAGGAGCCAGCCTGGTCCGCGGACGGACGTTATCTGGCTTTCAAATCTGACCGCACTGGGAACTGGGATATCTGGATTCTGGACCTGTTGACTCAGGCCTTGACTAATGTTACCAGTCACCCTGCTGATGATCGCCATCCAACCTGGTCTCCCGATGGGGAGTGGTTGGCCTTCATTTCAGATCGGGGTAGCAATTGGGATATCTACAAAGTGCGAACTAACGGCGCTGAACTGACCCCCGTGGTCGCCACTCCGGCGGAAGAGCGCTTTCCCAGCTGGTCTCCTGATGGACGGAGTCTGGTCTATCATGCGCGTCCTGCTGCAAACGCCGATTCTGATATCTATGTTTGGAATCTGGCCGAATCGCGCTCACAGCGGCTGACCTTTGCAGCGGGCGATGATTGGGCTGCTGCATGGTCGCCTGATGGAAAACAAATCGCGTTTGTCTCTGAACAGGACGGTAACAACGAGATTTACGTCATGGATCGCGATGGGCGCAATCTCAGGCGGTTGACGATTGATTCTCGAGGTGATACCTGGCCCTGTTGGATGATTGTGCCATGACAGACTACCCGGATGGTCTTGTGAGATTGAGGTGGCTATGCCCCGAATGAACTGTCCTAACTGTGGGGCTTTGAACTCGGAATCTGCGCAGCATTGTGTGCGCTGTGGCGCGAATCTGACCGCGCAACGCATACCGTTCCGCGGCGGCACACCTGCGCCGCCAAAGTCGGTGTGGCAGGCGATTGCGGACTGGCTGGCAAAGCCTGTCGACATTGACCCCCGGCGGATTCTGAAATCGCGCCAGTCTCTCGAACGCCCAGACACGCGCGTCGTACCCATTTCCATTGCCGATGGGCAGCAACCTCCAGCATCTCAACGAATTCAGCCTCAACCGAACCGTAATGGGAGCGCCGTCCTACCATATCGGACGGCAGTAGCGTCTTCGCCGCTGGCTCCTGTGCCACCATCGCCCTCTGTTATGATGCCTCCCGTCGCTGCGCCTTCACCGGAGCAGCTGCAACCGTTGGCGCCCGGAGCGCTTCTCAATTACGGCGATGGGCGCGCTTACTATAGCTATTTGATCACGTCAGTTGCGCGCCTGACCTATTCGACCTACTATAATGCCCTGGATATGGTCTGTCGCCGTTGCCAGACAGCCGTGACTTATGCCAATGCTACCCCGCCGGCAGACCTTCTGTGCCCTCACTGTAATGCGCCACTGCAACCCGTGTTGATTCACGAACATGCTGTGGCTGGGCAGCCAGCGATCACGCCGCGCATTCCTGAGTTGCTGGAATTGAGTCGGGAATGTCCTGGAATTCTCAACCATCAAGCCCTTATCACCTATAACCGCATCGTTTACGCGGTGCTGGATCATCCAGGGAAATGGGGTGTGGTCGTCCGCGGACGGCAGAAACGGTCATTGGACCAGTCTCTGGCGACAGTAATTCAGCTTGGGCGCCTTATCGAAGTCCTACATTCGCGGGGCTTCACGTTTGCCGGAAAAACCTCGGTGTTGACGGAATCGCTGGTCAATGTCGGGGGCGCCACCGAGCTCTTCCTGGCGGACCTTGGCGTGTGTGAACTGTTGGCGCCGGATCTCATGCGGGCTTACCGCCAACGCAGCGCGGATATTGTATTCCTTACTGAACTGCTGGTCTATCTACTCATGGGTAGGGAATCTACTTCAGGTCCCTTAACCGCGATACCTGAACCTCTGGCGCCGATAATCCAGCATGCGACCCGCGGGGAATACGCGGCTGTGGGCGACTTGCTGCGGGACTTCGAATCCTTACCTGTCACCCAACTGCCTGATCGTCCTCTCAAACCCATGCACGGGCAGCGCACAGATGCCGGACGCCATCACACCGTCAACGAAGATACTGTTGTTACCTTTACGTTTGACAAAGAGCAGGATCGCAAGACGGTACCCATAGCTTTCTATTTGATTGCCGATGGTATGGGGGGGCATGATGCGGGCAACGTAGCCAGTCGCACTGTGTACGAGGTGGTCACCAGTACCATTCTCAACATGCAAGTGTTGCCCGATATCCATAAATCAACCCGCAAACTTGGCGCCGATGTGTCTGGGGACCTGCTCAAGCATGCCATTCAAGAGGCGAACGCCAAACTGCAGCGCCAGGCTCAAGCCAGGGGCAATGATATGGGCTCGACGGTCACAGCGGCGTTACTGATTGGGCATTTGGCTACCGTTGCTAACGTGGGCGATAGTCGCACCTACCTCCTCAGGAGGGGTCGCCTGGAGCAAATCACACAGGATCATTCGCTGGTAGCGCGCCTGGTAGATGCCCAGGTGATCAAGCCTGAACAGGCCCGCTATCACCCGCAGCGCAACAAGGTTTACCGCTCCTTGGGCCAGAAGGGCGACCTGGTCGTGGATACCTTCACCGTGCCTCTGGAACGTGGCGACCGTCTGATCCTCTGTTGCGATGGGCTGTGGACCATGGTGGAAGACCGCGATATCCAACGGTTGGTCGAACAGGCGCGCACCCCACAGGACGCGTGCGATGCCCTGGTGGCGGCAGCCAACCGGGCGGGCGGCGAAGATAATATCTCCGCCATCGTGGTGGAAATGGTATAGCTCAGGAATTGGGGAACCCGACCATGAAGATCAAACCAGCACAAATCTTTCTCGGAGTAGGCATCTTGTTCGTCATCGGTCTTCTGGCAATTGCTGGAGGATGGTTGGCGCGCCAGTGGTTAGCTGCTCCTGCAACGATATCGCCCACCACACCTGCCACGGCGCCGGCAGCTGGTCTGGAGCCGCAGACAGCCACGCCTATGCCTTCCCCCACGCCAACTGAGACCCCACCGGGAGCAGAACTGGCCGACCCCAAGACCACCTCAACGCCCCGCCCCACTTCAACGACCCTCCCAAGCCCCACGCCAACCCCGGCTCCGGAATATGAGACAGTTCGGCTGGGAGAAGGCGTGTTGCAAGTCTGCCGCCGCCACTGTCCGGGGATAGCTGGAGCCGAGCTGCAAGAGTGTAAGCAGGAAGTCATCAGATTGAACAGTTTGTGGGGCAGCAACCCCAATCTTTATGCGGGCCAAAGACTGCTCATGCCTTCCTGTCCGTGAGGGAAACAAGCGTATGCTCAATTCTGGCGCTATCCTGCAAGGGCGTTACCGCATCCTCCGCCAACTAGGCGGCGGCGGGATGGGCACCGTCTACCTGGCTGAGGATACGCGGCTTGCCGGTCTTCGCTGCGCCATTAAGGAATTTTCGCCTGCCAACTTGGCTCCAAGCGAACGCGGTTGGGCAACAGATGCCTTTCAGCGGGAAGCAAAGATGCTGGCAACTTTGCGGCATCCGGGCCTGACAGCTGTGACCGACTTTTTCGCCGAGGGTAGTAACTCGTATCTGGTGATGGATTTCGTGGATGGCGAGACGCTGGAGGCGCGGCTTGCGCATTCGCCGAGAGGCTGTTTGCCGTTGCATGAGGTGCTGGAGATTGCACGCCAGCTCTGTGACGTATTGGAGTACCTG
>JAKJAC010000174.1:0-3648 GCA_022707705.1 Chloroflexota bacterium | reverse complement strand
CCCCGCCTATCATTTTCCGTGACTTGAAGCCAGCAAATATCATGATCACGCCCCTGGGTCAGGTGAAGTTGATTGATTTTGGCATCGTGCGTTTCTTCAAGCCTGGTAAAACGCACGATACGGTGATGCTCGGCACACCGGGTTATGCTGCGCCGGAGCAGTATGGTAGGTCAGGGCAAAGCGATCCCCGCACCGACATTTATAGCCTGGGGGTGTTGTTGCATCAACTGCTCACCGGATATGATCCTACATCTATGTTCCCTGGCGCAGTTTTGCCTCCTTTGGGCGCCATGTTCCCCGCTCACATTCAATGGGTCATTCATCAAGCAACGCAGGTTGATCCTAGCGCCCGTTTCGGCAGCGTTGCAGCTTTGCGCCAGGCGCTCTTTCCTGTCGATGTGAGGCATACAACTGGTCTTCCAGGTTTGGATAGTCGCTCTGTGTCGTCCGCTAATTCGGGGCGAGCCAGAATGCCGGCATACCTTGCCGGTCTGCTGGTGTTTTGTGCCCTTCTGGTGGTTGGTGGTATCTGGGGTGTGCGAACTTTCCTGCTGAAGGAAATTGCAATGTCACCTTCTACAACGACGGTTGCTCCGCCTCCCTCGGTTGAAGAGGTCCCCACGGTAGTCACTTTGCGTTCTGAGATACCGCCGTCTACTGTTGACACCGAAACGCCTGAGTCTCTACCCACGCTTGCCTTGACGCCTCTGCCCGTATCGCAAATACTCATCCCGGCAACGACGTTCCAGGCAGGCGCTTCGGAAGCTGATTTGGAATTTGCCGCGCAGCTCTGTGCTGAGTACAATCTTCGCGATTGCCGCACACCTTTTGAAGATGAGCTGCCGCGAGGGCTGGTAGACACGCCAGAAGCAGACGTGTATTATTTGGAAAACCGCGAAATGACGCTCTCCGCATTCTATATCGATCTTCATGAGGTGACTTTCGCGCACTATAGAGTTTGTGTCGAAGCTGGAGTCTGTTCAAAACCGGTGACCACAGGCATCAATCCGCGTCGGCTTTACTATGACAACCCAGCGTATGCCGACTATCCGGTTATCTATATCACCTGGAAAGATGCTGACATCTTTTGTCGCTGGCGCGGGGCGCGACTCCCCACAGCTTGGGAATGGGAGCTGGCCGCACGTGGCACGGATGGACGTCGCTTTCCGTGGGGAAATACGCGTCCAGCACGTCAGACCAACTATCGCACCCCTGAAGGGACGTCGGCTACTGAGGAAGATACCATTTTGCGGGGTGGCAATATCAAACCCGTGGGCACATATACTGACGATCGCAGCCCTTACGGCGTGATGGATATGGGAGGCAATGTGATGGAGTGGGTGGCTGGTTGGTACGGGACCAACATGCGTGAGATCCGTGGCGGATCATGGAACACAGCCGCCTCCACTACCCGCACCACTAGCCGGGTGCACACAGATCCCCGGCAACCCAACCAGGGGTATTTCGATGTTGGATTTCGATGTGCGCAAGATATTGAGCCGTAACATATGGATGGAAAAATGATCCGAAATTACTTTGCCAAATTTCATGCCCTATCCACATCTCAAAAAAGAGTCTTGTTGGCTTTGGGCGTGGCAGACCTGGCAATTGTTGCAGTTTTGCTGGGCATCATGTTGCGAAAACCTCCACTCACGGTTCCTGAAGTTCAAACTTACGCTCCGACTATTGAATCTGTTGCTGTTGCCACACCACTTCCGGTTACTCCAGAAACGGTGGCAACTGCCACGCTGGTTGCCGCGCCTGTGCCTACCAGCACGCCTTTGCCCTGGCACGCACCGGCTTTGCCGGCTTCTATTGCGCCTTTGTGGGTTCCACAACCTGCGCCGACAAATGCAGAACTGGAACAATTCATCGCAGGTATGTCCCTGGAAGACAAAGTGGGGCAGATGTTGCTAATAGGCTTTCATGGCTTGACCCTGGAAGGCTCTCCGGAATTACCGGTGATGATAGGTCGCTACCATGTGGGCGGGCTCGTGTTGTTGGAAGCCAACGCGCGCGATCCCCAACAACTGAGTGGACTTACAACGCAGCTTCAAACCTTAGCCCGTTCCTCTGGCGCCGGAATCCCGCTCTTTCTCTCTCTCAATCACGAGGGTGGCATCGTTGTGCGGATCACTCAAGGCGTCACGGAATTCCCCGGTAACATGGCGGTAGCGGCGACGGGCGATCCCGACAACGCTTACATTGCTGCGGCTTTGGCAGCGCAAGAATTGCGCGTGTTAGGGCTCAACATGAACCTCGCCCCAGTACTAGATATCAATGATGAACCCCTCAATCCTGTGATTGGGGTACGTTCTTTTGGCGCGGACGCGGATTTGGTCACCGAATATGGTCGTTTGACAGTGCAAGGTTTTCAAGATTATGGTATCATAGCTGTAGCAAAACATTTTCCGGGTCATGGCAGCGTTGCTACTGATTCTCACATTGCGCTGCCGGTATTGGATGCATCCCTGGATGCTTTGTGGGCGCATGAATTAAAGCCCTTTGCCGCGGCGATAGATAATCATGTGGGTGGCATTATGACGGCGCATATCCTCGCGCCGCAAGTGGATACCAACGGTCTACCGGCTACATTTTCTCCAGTCATTCTGAATGACCTGTTACGCCAGGAAATGGGCTACGATGGTGTGATTATGACCGATTCGTTGGGGATGGCTGGGGCTTCTGGCGGCCAGAGCCAGGCCGAGGCTGCCGTTCTGGCGGTTAAGGCTGGCGCAGATATGCTGGTGTCTACAACACCAATGAGCGCTCATATTGCGATATGGGAGGCTCTGATTGCCGCCGTGCATGGAGGGGAACTCTCAGAATCACAGATTGATCGTTCCGTATTACGAATTCTGCGCTTGAAATACACTTATGGTTTATTCGATGCTGCACAACCTGTTGATTTGAGTCTGGTGGGAACGGCAGCGTTTCAAGCCACTGCAGATCACATGGCACGGGCTTCGGTAACTCTGGTGCGCGGCAGCAGCGCGTCTTTTCCGCTTGCTGGACCGCGGCTTTTGGTCGTTTCGCCTGATCAGTTGTCTTTGACCCACAGCAGTAGCTCATTTCTGGCTGATGCATTGCAGGCGCACGGTTATGCGGTGCGCGAATTGATTTTCAACGTGGCAGACCAAAGCAATCGCGAAGCTGTAGTTGCCGACGCGCTGGCTCTAGCGGGAGATTATGACCAGGTCATCTTTGGCGAATGGGAACTGGTCAAACGACATATCAACAACGGCGATTTCTGGCAGGAGCGTTTCACTGCCGCGTTGTATCAACGCAATCCAAACCTGGTGGTCATCGCCTGGCATAATCCGGCAGCCGCGCTATTCTGCCCTCCGGAATCTACGGTGCTTACTGCTTATGGTAACACACCTGCTCAAGTCAAAGCTATAGCTGCTGTGCTTACTGGGGAGGTTTCTCCAACCGGAACGCTTCCTTTCAACCTGATCTCAGAGAATGAGGCGCCATGAATCAATCACGTATGTTGCAGAACCGTTATCGAGTCCTCCGCCAATTGGGCGGCGGCGGGATGGGCATCGTTTATCTGGCTGAGGATACGCGTTTGGCGGGGCGCCTATGTGCCATCAAAGAGCTCTCGCCTGCCAGTTTGCCTGCCGCCGAACGCAACTGGTCTATTCA
>JAKJAC010000173.1 GCA_022707705.1 Chloroflexota bacterium | reverse complement strand
ATATGCCAGCGCATCGAGGAGCTGCGAAGCCCACACCAGCACCTGCGCTTCCGGCAGGGGGCCTTCGCGCAATATCCGATCCGCCAGGCTCTCCCCCTGCAGCAAATCCATCACCAGATAGGCGTTGCCGCTTTCTTCGAAGAAGTCGGTCACCCGCACCAGGTTGGGATGGCTCAGGTGTGCTAGTGTCAAGGCTTCTTGCTCGAACTGCTGCCGCAGCTGCGCCAGCATTCCGGGATCCAACCCTGGTTGGGGGATGTGCTCCTTGAGCGCGACAGACGTGGAGAGCCGTAGGTCCCAGGCGCGGTAGACGGCGCCCATGCCGCCCTGCCCGAGCAAGCCTACGATGCGGTAACGGTTTTGCAGAACATCTCCTGGTGTGAGCGGCATATGCCCTCCGTGTTCCCGCGACGAGCCATGTTGACTGTTTCGCGCTTAAGTAAGCGCTCCAAACGCTGCTGACTGGCGTGTTCCATGAAGTGGCGCTTCGAAAGCCAGTGCTTGAACGCGGGATTGTCGCCATATACCTTGAACCGCTCCATGAAATCGTGCAGCAGCGCCAACATGACGCGCTCCAGCACTCGGTCGTGTTCGATACAGGCGTTCTGCCGGTCCGAGTTGCGCATGGCATTCTGATAGGCTTTGTATGGCCCAGGTGAAGTTGGCGATCCAGTTGAGGTTGTTTTCCATAGACCTTCTGCACGCTCAAAGATAAACCCGCCGGCGGCATTTGGAAACTGCTTGCACCGGCGGGCTGGTATTGCAGGTCTACAGCGAGTATGCTATACTCTGGTAACCAGGGCGCCGTGATCGCCGTGGATTGAAAACGCTCCGCGTCTCCCCAGTTGCGGGGCGTTTTTGTTTCCACCTGTAGTATAGCCTGAAATGTTGAGAAGGTCAAAAGACAGTGCGCCAATACGAGCATCGGAACGCAATACCGCTATCGAGACTCTGAGCAGAGTACCTCCTAATCTACCCCAGCAAGATCCGCGACAAGTTGGTTACCCGGATGTGACAAGTATCCACAAACCCTTCATATCACCACTCGCGGTCGAAAATGAATCGGTGGCAGTGTGCAGCTAAGGTCACCGCAGCAGAACCAGTAAGCACTGGCCAATAAGCCATCAGAATCGCCGGCACGAGCTGGATCGAGTCCGAGGCTTTGTGTTTTGAGAGTTTCAAAGTTATACTTGGAAGATAGATATCATCGGGCAAGATGGCGCAGGACTTCCACTCCGGCTAGTAGAGGAGGGGCTAACAATGCTTGAAGTCGGCACGCTGTTGCAGAATCGCTATCACATTCAGCGTCGTATCGGTGGCGGCGGGATGGGTGTGGTCTACGTGGCGGATGACACACGTCTGGCGGGGCGGCAATGCGCGGTGAAGGAGATGTCGCCAGAGCAACTGGCGTCCGGCGATCGCAATTGGGCCATCCAGGCCTTTCGCCAGGAAGCACAGATGTTAGCCAATCTGCACCATCCGGGCCTCACCAACGTGACCGATTTTTTCCCCGAGGGCGGCAACTGGTACCTGGTGATGGAATACATTCACGGCGAGACGCTGGAAGCGCGGTTAGCCCGCACACCGGGCGACCGCTTTCCCCTCGAAGAGGCGTTACGCATCACCCGCCAGATCTGCGAGGTGTTGGATTACTTGCATAGACAACAGCCGCCGGTCGTGTTCCGGGACCTCAAGCCGGGTAACGTCATGCTCGACGAAAAAGGGCAGGTAAAACTGATTGATTTCGGCATTGCACGCTTCTTCAAGAGCGGGCGCACGCAGGATACGGTGAACCTGGGCACGCCAGGCTATGCCGCGCCGGAGCAATATGGCGGTATGGGGCAGACAGATCCGCGGTCGGATATCTACAGTTTGGGGGTCTTGTTACATCAGATGGTGACGGGCTACAATCCCGTGAACGCTATCACCCCCTTCCCCTTGCCCGATCCACGGACTTTGATCGCACAATTGCCGCCACACATCGTAGACGCTCTGGGTCGTGCATTGCAGTTGCAGCCCCATCTCCGCTATGGTACTGTGCGCGAGTTGGCCCGAGATTTGATGCCAACATCATCGCCGACGGGTGGTTACGCCTCCGGCGCGGCAGCGCTTTCCGCACCCAGGACGGTATCCTGGCGCACCGGCATCTGGGTCGGATTGCTGCTGGGCATGCTGGTGATTGTGACGGTAGGCGGCGTGCTCTGGGGAGCGCTCGCGCTCCGCGAACGAGAGAGAAACACGCCGACGCCAAAACTCGCTGCAAACATGGCGACACCTACACACATGTCGGTCGTGGAAACGCCGGCAGTTGAGAAAACCATCACCCCCACGCCGGAACACGCGACCGACACCCCCACGCCGACGCCCACTCCTGACCGGAGCGCCCGTGAGCGCGCTTTGGTGCGCACGCTGCGCTATCGGTCACAAAACGGCACGCCCATCTTTGCCTATCGCGCGACTCGACCTCCCACCCTCGACGGGAAGTTGACTGAATGGCAGGGAGAGCGTTTCCTGGTGCCGCATCTGGTCTTCACCGCAGAGGATGGCGACTGGGGCGGAGCGGCAGATCTGAGCGGAAGATTCAACGTCGCCTGGGATGATGATGCCCTATATCTCGGTGTGGATGTGACGGACGACCTGCTGGTGCAAGTAGAATCTGGAGACAAGCTCTATCTGGGCGATTCTCTGGAAATCCAGGTGGATATGAATCTTGCCGGAGATTTCTCATCCGATATACTGAACGACGACGATGTGCAAATCGGCTTTTCGCCAGGAGATTGGAGCGCGCGCCGTCCCGAAGCCTATATCTGGCAACCGAGTGCGCTCGAACAGCCCGGCTCAATGATCCACGTGGCAGCGCAGAAGACAGCGCAGGGCTATACCCTGGAAGCTGCGATCCCCTGGTGGTTACTGGGGGGACGCCCGGACACCGAGACGGCGATAGGTTTCTGCCTCAACCTGAGCGACAACGACGCGCCCGGTGCAGCGGCGCAACAAGCCATGCTCTCCTCATCCGCCGCGCGCAAACGGGGCGATCCAACGACCTGGGGGACACTGGTCATCGTGGAGTGGAAATAGCCCATGAGCAACAAACCAGCCTCCGATAAGTACCTGCCTATGTCACGGCGGACTTTCCTCCGCGGTCTGGGTGTACTGGCGTTGGGAACAGCCGTCGAAGCGCTCACCGGTTGCTCCAGCATTCTCACCGAGTCGCCGACAGCCCTACCACTTACAGCGACACTCCTGCCGCCGACGGCGACCGTACCCTCCCCCACGACAACACCCAGCCCCACAGCCACACCGGTTCCGGACCTGCCGCTCTTCGATTGGGCCACGCTTGCACCGGTAGCCGTAGCCCACGACCCGCTAGCAGAGGGCTACCCGCGTGACTTGCCTTTCGATCCCGACAGCGCCTATCCGGAATATCCCTTCGGCAACGCCATCGCACGAACCACCAACGCGGCTTACCGGTTGGTGCGCGAAGCCCTGCGGCTATTCAATCCGGCGGGCTACGGCACACCGGGCTGGAATCCCTTAGGACGCATCATTCAGCCAGGGGACCGGGTACTGATCAAGCCCAATCTGGTGGATGCGGGCTACTGGCAGAATGGGCAAATGACCCACCCCGCCTTCCTGCGCCCGGTCATTGACTACGTGTACCGGGCGTGCGGTCCTGGCGGCAGCATCATGCTGGGAGATGCACCATGGTCGGTGGACGTCTTTCCACGCCTGGTGGTAAACACCGGCATTCAGGACATGGTGGCATACCTGGCGGCCACTCATGGCGTCCCGATAAAGCTGGTGGATCTCAATGTCACAGAGCCACAGAATACGCCGCTGGTGGACCTGGGAACGCTCTCCGAGCTGCGGCAGGTGCAACGCACCTGGTACGACGCACACGGGAAAGCGATGCACGATGGCGATGACCCCGGCATTGGGCGTTACCGCATCGCGCCAGCAGTGCTCGAAGCCGATGTCATCGTGAACGTGCCCAAAGCCAAGGTGCATTGCTCCGGCGGCATCACGGTGGCGATGAAGAACATGGTGGGGTTGATCCCTGCCTGGGATGGACCCTATGGCGATGGTGCGCTCAAGGAATGCGCGCACACCAGCGATGTGGACCAAGCAGGTGGGCGGCGTGGCATGTACCTGGAGAACGACACCATCTGGCGCAGCATGGCGGATTTGAACCGCATTCTGTTGTATGCGGATGCGCAGGGCACGCTACGCGCCACGCCCCAGCGCCGGTATGTGTGCCTGGTAGATGCCCTCACGGCAGCTGAGGCCAGCCAGTATCAGCCCCAGCCATTTCCCCTGAATACCGTTATCATTGGCGCCGATCCCATCTCGGTAGATGCGGTCACAGCGCGCTGCATGGGTTTCGATCCCCGCCAGCTCAAATCGGTGATGCAGGCAGCCGTGCGTCAGGAGCTACCCTTGGGTCCGAGCACGCCAGCGCGAATTCGGGTCATCACCGCGGACCAACGGGGCTTGAATGCACATTTCCGGCAAGTGCTCAAACCAGAGACGCAGATATACTCCTGGGAAGGCTACCTGGAGGCACGCGACTTCGACCCGCCGCGCATCCTGGCGACCGGTTGGGATGAACATAGCGGTACTTTGCAGGTCACCCTCCACGATCCCAGTGGCGTATCGTGGGTGCGGGTCACCTATATCGCCGATGGCGAGCAACGGACCAAAGACCTGACTTTGGTCGAAGGCTCAACGGTTGAAGGACTGTGGTCGGTACCCTTTCCGCGCCGGGAAGCGTTTTCTGGCGCCATCTTGCTGGCAAGCGACGCGTTGTTCAACGAGATGATGCAGAAACCTCTCTAACGTAGCTTGTGTGCCAATAGGGATCAGAGTGCTCCAAAAGCGCTTCATACAGCTGAAAGTAATGCGCCTGTGCTCATAGCACCCTCGCTGGAGGCACGCCGTGAGCCCACAGCAGACCGTAGCCTTGACGCATCAGGTATGGTTGCTTGCCGGGGGCAGTTGGCCCAGGGCATGGATTGGGTATCCAACTTTGAAGGTGTGCGAGTTCTTGGCGGATGTTCTGGTGGGGTTGGCTTATCTATCTCAGGTATCTCAGTCTGGCGGCACATTCGTTGGAACACGATCAGGCCGTGGCACAGATGTGGGTACAAGGTGCGTGGGCTGACCACAGTAATATCCGATTGCACATTGACAGCGTTACGCATGGACGAAGCTCGGCACCTTGTAGGTGTGTTGGCCTGGGTGAGTCAGATATTCATTGGCCAGGAGGGGTTCCAGGCTTTTCGTGCACCCAGAGAATGGGTGCATGAGTGTATGTGGACCTTATCTAGCGGTTGGAACAGCGGTTGCAGCTGTCTGAGCAAGGAAAAACCTCGAATCCAGTACCTAGAAGAGACTCCAGCGTGCGCTGGAGTCTCTTCAACGTTCTCGGAACGACAGTTCAAGAGTCACCAATGACGCAGGACTATGGGTAAATAGATCCGTTTCTCATCTGGTTGTACATTGATGTATTCGGCTTTCACCTCTGTATCTGTCCCCCCAAATCCACTTGCTATGAGAGTAACGGTGTAAGACCCCTTTACCGTATAGGTATGCGTGGGATTCTCCAGTGTGCTGGTCAGCCCATCGCCAAAAGACCACAGACTGTTTGCGTACAGCAATTCCAAATATGACCCCGGATGTAGAGGGTCAGACAAATTCAGGCGATCGGGGGACGAAAAACGGCGCTCTGAAGGCACTCCACCGGAGTTGAATTAAGTCTGGCAAGGTCTGACAGCGGATGTAACTTGACCAGCGAGTGCCTGCCAGCTCAGCAGGGCTGGTCGAAGCTGGCAAGCGTGCCCAGCTCACAGTACCGCACCTAAGCGGCGTGTAGCCGAGTCAACAAGTCAACCAGGTCTTGATCCGGGGAAGCTGGTGGCGGCAAACCCAATCGCTGGTACATGAACATGAGTAAGGCTTGCCAATCGGGGAAGTAGACGTAGCGCGTGAGCGCCCGTAAATCGTTGAAGAAGGTGCGGCGGGTGCCCAATTCGCGCCGTACGGCTTGATAGGTGGTGCAAGTGAGTGCCAGAACCGTGTGGCACAGAAAGGCCAGCAGCAACAAGGTCAGTAAGACATTGCTCAGTTGTTGCTGCCCATGGCCGAAGTTATGCTCGAAGTTGTACCCCTGATTCTTGAGCACATTGAAGCCTTCATTTTCGACTTTCCAGCGGCTTCGTCCACCAGCCACAATCTCAGGTACGGTCTTTGCGGTCACCGGATGATCCGTAGCCCAGGCACAGTGATACACTGGTTGGTCGGTCGCGCCAGCGTAGATAGTCAGTTCACACCAGTTGACCATGAGCGTTTCCAGCTCGCCACGCAAGGGGACTTGCTCTACCCAGCGGTAGACCCAGCGCTCGCGGCGGCGCCCCTGCCATTTCTCTACCACCTGCGTGCCAATGGCGCCCGGCACCTGCTCGAGTAAGTGGATTTCCTCGTACAAAGCGGGGTGTGAGGCTTCTTTGCAGGTGAGGATGAAGTGTAGGTGCTGCTGCGTCAGCAACTTACACAATGGATAATGACAATGCAGATCATCTGTCAGAATGGTCACCCTGCCAGGCGCAAATCGCGGCGCGTTCCGCTCAATCCAGCGTTTGATCGCTTGCTGTTCACAATCCTGCTTCGCGTGTCCATCTTGCGGCGTGATGAACTCCGGCTCTAGGCAGATCACAGTTTCTTGCTCGGGGGCACCCAGCACCGCCAACAGCACCCCGTGGGAGTAGCGCGCCTGCCCCTCCCGTAGGGTCACGCGACAGTTCGGGCAATGCACTTTCTCCGAACTGAAGTTTTCCGACCCGTCTAGCGAGATCAGATAAGTGCCCCCCACGCCGCAGTAGACCTTCAAGTGCCCCGTAGTTTCCAACTGCGCATAATACTCCCAGAAGGGTGTCCGCAGCCCTGCCGGATCCGCCGGATCGAGCAGATTCCGTAACTGGCTATCACTCGGTATTTGTGCGACTCCAAACAAACTCTGCACATTGTTCCGCCCTCGTTGGCGTTGCATATCCCGCTGGTGGGCTAGAAACGAGGGCGACTGCATGTAGAACACCGCGAAAGCACTCAACCCGGCTTCGGTGAGGCTGTAGCGGGTGTTCTTGCCGCTGCGATGTTCGGGCAAGCGCTCGAGTGCCTGCCGTATCGGGGCAAGAAACTCCTGGAACTGCTCTGGTTTCCCCATCCGCGGCTCCTTCTATTTGGCGTGTGGTGCGCTCTTTATGCCCTGATTTTACTCCCATTCTCATATTGGGAATTGCTGTACCGGTGCCCCGCACGCGCAAGGGATTTCAGACCCAGGTGTTCGAACGTTATCATCGGCGTCAGGCTGAATTGGATCAAGGCACTGATGAGATGTTTGTACAAGGTGTCAGTGCCCGACAAGTGGGCGAGGTCATGGAGGCGCTGACGGATGTTAAGCCCAGTCCTGCGACTGTATCACGCGTGTTTCACACCCTGGGTGCCGATTTGGCCATTATCGGTATCAATCTCCATGGAGAACGGGAAGTCTTAGGTTTCACCGTGGGCGAGCGCGAGAACCAGGCTGCCTGGGAGGACCTATAAGACGACCTGAAACGCCGGGGTGTGCAGACGGTAGATATATGGATCACCGATGGCAACCAGGCGATGCTGAATGCCGTCCAACACAAGTTCCCAGACAGCAAACGGCAACGTTGTATTAAGCACAAGCTGGAAAATGTATTGGACTACGTGCCCCAAACCCAGCAGGCAGACCTCGAACCGGAACTCAAAGCCATTTTTTATCAGGATAACCGTGAGAAAGCCGATCAGGTCGTAGCTGCCTTCGTGGAGAAATACAACCAGGTTTATCCAACGGCAATCGAGTGCTTGTAACGCGATCTGGAAGCCTGTTTGACCTTTTACGCCTTTCCGCAAGCCCACTGGAAGACCATCCGGACGACGAACGTCCTTGTTAATGTTCTACGCGGTGATCCGCGGGCTCGCATTCAGGAGAATCTCAATGCCGCACCAGCAACCGGGCGCCTAGCTTTTATACAGAATTTGACATACTGCCGACATGGACAGTTGCAGGTCAGAAGTTGGGGGAGCATCGATTTCGTAATGGTTATGGTTGCTGCTCCAGCTCTTGGAGGAAGGTCTGATGCAGAGCGAGACCAACCGGTCCGGGATTCACCATCTGATTGCACAGCACCACGATGGTCAAGCTCTCATCCGGGAAGTAGGTGAAGTTCGATGAGTATCAGGCGCCGCCCGAATGCCAGTAGGCGCGCTTTCCGTCAATCTCATCCACTACGACGCTGTAGCCGTAGGTGACGCCCGGGTAGATTTCCGTCCCCTCGGAGAGCATGGCAGCGAGCGCGTCCGGCGCGATGGCTTTGCCCTCGAAGAGCGCTTTCACGAAGATTGCCAGGTCCTCGGCGGTGGTGTGGAGCGCTCCCGAAGTCCAAAGGGAGCTGAACCATGCCGCCAGGGGGAGCTCGCCGGGGGTCGCCATCATGTCGATGTATTCGCCGTAACCGGTGGCATCGCGCCAGACGTGCGCCATCTTTTCCACCGGGTAGGTCTGTTCGGGGTAGAGATAGGTGTGCTCCAGCCCTAGAGGTTCGAAAAACCGCGCGTTCAGGTGTTCTGGGATGCTGATGCCCGTCGCCCGCTCGATAATCAACCCGAGCACGACATAATCCATGGCGGATTCGCCCCAGCAGTTCCCCGGATCGCATTCGGGCTGACCCTGGAATTGCGTCAGGATTTCCTGCGGCGTCCAGACTCTGGAAGGTTCGCTGCCGATGAGGTCAACGTAGTCCTGCGCGAGCTGGTAGCGATACAAACCGCTGGTGTGGTTGAGCAGCTGGCGGACGGTGATGCCGCCGCCCAACATGCCGAGTTCGGGGACCCAGGTGGTCGCCAGGTCGTTTTCCGAGAAGGCGCCTTCCGCGATGAGCTGGGCGGCGAGCGCGGCGATGATGGTTTTGGTGACGCTACCGATGCCAAAGACCTTGGTGGCATCCATCGCTTCGGTGTCTGAGGACATGCCGCTGGCGCCGAGCCACATGCTGCCATCGGGCAGAATCACCGCGGCGGAGATGCCGGTAATGTTGCGCTGTTGGCGTTGCTCGTTGAGCGTGGCTTGCAGCGCTTGCGCCAGGTCGCGCGCCTGCGACTTTTTCTGGCAACCGGTGACCAGCACCAGGATGGTGAGGGCTAAGAGAATGGTTCTGGAAAGCTTACCCATAGTGAATGCTCCTTGTTACCTTGTTTCTCATCATAGCGTAGGCAAGGATAACGCATATGGGCAGAGATGCAAGTGGAGAGTTTAGCCACGAATTTCACGAATTGCACGGATGGGGAGAAGGGGGGAATTTAACGTGGAGAATTCAACGCAGAGACGCAGAGATGCAGAGGCGCAGAGAGGGGAATTTAACGTGGAGAA
>JAKJAC010000172.1 GCA_022707705.1 Chloroflexota bacterium | reverse complement strand
GCCGCTCATCCACCTGCACGGCGGACCGGGCTTCAGCGAGACGCGCCTTCTTCGGCACTTCAACTCCGAGCTGGAGGACCGCTTCACCGTCGTCTACTGGGACCAGCGCGGCGCCGGACGCACCTACCTGGAAGCCGATCCCGACGCCGTAAGGGATACCCTCCACATTGACCGCTACGTCAGCGATGCTCTGGAACTCGCGGAGCTCCTGCTGCGCCGCTACGCTGCTCCCAAATTGGTCCTGATGGCGCACAGCTGGGGCACCATCATCGGCGTGCGCGCCGTGTTAGAACGCCCTGAGCTCTTCAGCGCCTACATCGGCATCGGGCAAGTCATCAACACCCGCGAAAACGAACGTCTGAGCTATGACTACGCGATAAGCGAAGCCACCCGCAACGCCAACACCGCCGCCCTCGAAGAGCTCGCCGCCATTGCCCCCTATCCCGGGCTTGCCCCCATCACCCGCGAGCGCATCATCATCGCCAGAAAATGGGCGCAATATTACGGCGGCTTGAGCGCCTTCAGGCACGAATCGCAATACTACTTCGATGCGCCACGGCTCTCGCCCGAATACGACGACCGCGCCGTCGCCGCCATTGACCAGGGCAACCGCCTCACCCTCGAACGCATCCTGCCGGAATTCCTGGAAGTGGACTTCAGCGCCATCACCGATTTCCCCATCCCCCTCTTCCTCTTCATGGGGCGCCACGACTACACCACCCCCTCCGTGCTGGCAGAAGCCTGGTTACAACAGGTCAACGCCCCCTGCAAACGGGGTATCTGGTTCGAGCGCTCCGCCCACCTCATCCCCTTCGAGGAGCCTGGCAAACTGTTGCTGAGCCTCGTGCAACAGGTGCTGCCCGTCGTGCAAGCATCATCCGAGGACCACCCATGATTTTCTTCCACACGTTGGCTTACAATCTGCTATTGTCGCTGCTGCTCTACTACTCCCTCTACATTAATCCGCGGATGTGGCTCCACCGCATGCCGCCGGAAGTCGTGGCGAAGGTCCCGCCCAAAACGCCTGCGGAGAAGAGCCTCTTTCGCTTCTGGGGTAGCGTCACCCTGCTGGTCATGATCGGACACCCGCTTCTCTACGTCTTCCTGCTCCCAGGCGTTCACATCGTCAGCATCATCGGCGCGCTTTTGATGTTCTTCGCCGGTTTCACCCTCTGGGATACCCTGATCCTCGACCTGTTGCTCTTCGCATCGGTCACCCCGCCCTTCATCGTCATTCCGGGCACGGAGCCCCAGGATTACAAGAACAAGCGCTACCATCTCGTCGCCGGAGCCAAGGGATTGGCAATCAGCATCTTCAGCGCCATCATCCTCGGTTCCCTGGTGTTCATCATCAGAAACCTCATCTAGTCTACAACCTGCGCACGCAGCGTCCCAAGGAGCAATCAGCCATGGAACAATCCGCCCGCCCTCTGCCCCACGCCCTGCCCTCGAGCTTCGAGACCGCCCGCCTCTCTGTCCGCCGCTATCGCCCTGAGGATGCCTCCTGGTACGCGCCCATGAGCCTGCAGAACCAGGCGCACCTGGCGCGCTTTGAATCCGGCAACCCGGTGATGGGCATCGAGACCGAGGCAGATGCCGCCTCGGTCATTCAGGGCTTCATCGAAAGTTGGGATGCTTGCAGCGCCTTCTTCTTAGGAGCCTTCCGCAAGGATACGGGAGTCTTTGTCGCCCAAATCTACATCGGCGTCGTCAGCTGGGATCTGCCGGAACTGGAGCTGGGCTATTTCGCCGCCGCCACGCACACCAGGCAGGGCTTCGTCACCGAGGCAGCCCAGGGCGCCCTGCGCTTCTGTTTTCGAGAGCTGGGCGCCCACCGCGTGCGGCTGGAATGTGATGACACCAACATCGCCAGCTACCGCGTCGCCGAGCGCTGTGGCATGGTCAGAGAGGGTCACCTTCGCGAAAACCACCTGCATGCCGGCGGCGCACTCACCGGCACGCTCCTCTATGGCATTCTGCGCCACGAATTCGATTGAAAAAAGAGCGCAGCCAGCGACCTGCGTGGGGCCAAGCCACACGGTCACCTCTGCGCTCTTCAATCCCAAATCGAAACTACGCTAACCCGCTACAGACCCTCGAAGTACGTAGCTGCCAGCATCAAAACCAGTCCGACAAACACAAACCAGAAGGCGTAATCGGAGACAAACGGGATAGCCACCACAGTCCCCAGGAGCCCAAGAAGCCCCAGGAGCAAAGCAATGAGCCAGCTCGTCGTCTTGGGAGCGTTGAATTTCATGCAATCCTCCTAAAAAATAGAAATAGATGTCGAGATGCAAACCAACAGCTCTCTTGGCCCCGCAGCTTATGCCGCCTCAAAGAGCCCCTCACCCTCCCCTGGTCCATCGCTTGGACGGCAAGTGGAGGGTTACAGGCAAAACAATGAACGGACGCCCTCACTGAGCCCCACTCATTATTATAGTTTGATGTGTAATCTTTGTCAAACAACAAGCACATGAACCGCTTTCACGCAAAGAAGCAATACAATCAACCTCCGTCTGCGGTCATCAGTCCACGGTCTCCCGTCTGCCATCGCCCGTCGTCGATCACCGGTCTGCCGTCATCGGTCTCCCGTCCCCCGTCTGCGGTCATCGGTCGGCGGTCTGCGGTCACCGGTCCCCCCACCGCCTCCCGCCCCTCTTCCCCATTCCCCCAATCAGGTGTACAATTCTATTACTACACACCCACCGGACCAACGGAAAACCTGCTACAAGGCTGCGCCGCCAGTCGGAGGAGGAATCCATGCCGCTGACACCTGGTGATATTCTCCAAGACCGCTATCGCATCGTCGCCCTGCTAGGGCAGGGCGGCATGGGCGCCGTCTACCGCGCCTGGGACCTGCGCCTGAAAGTGTCGGTGGCGCTCAAAGAGCAGATCCCCCAACCCGGCCTCGATGCCGCCCTCCTAACACAACTGCGCGAACAATTCGAGCAGGAAGCCGTGACCCTCGCCCGCCTCAGCCACCCCCACCTCGTCCGCGTTACCGACTTTTTCGACGAGGGTGGCAACGCCTACCTCGTCATGGACTTCCTCGAAGGCGAAAACCTCGCCGGACGCATCGCCCGCGAGGGGCGCCTGTCCGAGTCGCAGGTACTCACCTGGGCGCGGCAACTCCTCGACGCGCTCGCCTACTGCCACGCTGAAGGCGTAGTCCACCGCGATATCAAACCCCAAAACATTCTCCTGCGTCCCGATGGGCGGGCTGTGCTCGTGGATTTCGGCCTGGTCAAGCTCTGGAACCCCAATGACCCGCAGACACGCACCGTGATGCGAGGCATGGGCACGCCCGAATATGCCCCACCGGAACAATACGGCAAGCAGGGCCAGACCACGGATCCGCGCAGCGATCTCTATAGCCTGGGCGCCACACTCTATCATGCCCTCACAGGGCAGGCGCCGCCCACCGCTAGTGACCGCATGGCTGATCCCCAACTCTTCCGACCCGTGCGCGCACTCAATCCCGTCGTCAGTGCAGCGACCGAGACGGCGATCCTGCGCGCCCTGGAACCGGCGCGTGATGCACGCTGGCCCTCAGCCGCGGAGATGCTCGGAGCCCTATCCAGTTCCATACCACCCTCTGCTCTCCAGCAGTCGTCGAACCCACCGGCGCCTGCCTTCACTGTCCCCATGCCCCAACCCGACCGCTCACCGGGGCGACCTGTAGCCCGGTCAGGTGAGTCCGCGCCGCCGCCCATAGGGCTAGCCGCCGCCCAACCCAAACCCCGCCGCTCCAAATTGCCCTGGATTCTGGGTTCGGGTGTGCTGCTGATTGCAGCCGTCGCTTTCGCCGCCTGGTTGGTGCCAGAGTTCCTCGTCGCCCCGCCTGCCCCCACTGCCACTCGCCCCGCTCCCACCTCCACCCGCCTCGCGCAAATCGCCACACCGGCTCCTCCCGCCGCCGAGCCCACGCGGAGACCTGCCCCTGAACCCATCGCGACCGCCGGTCCGCTCCCGCAATTTCCGCTCCTGGCGGGGAAACCCACCATCGCCGTCCTTGCGCCGCTCAGCGGTGATGTCGCCATCTTCGGGCAATCCGTTCACGATGGTGTGCTCCTCGCGGTTGCAGAGTGGAATGCAGCGGGCAACGGGGTGGATATCGTCCTGGCTGATACGCAGTGCGACGCCGGCATCGCCGCCACAACCGCTTCAGAGATCATCGACAAACGCGGCATAGCCTTCATCATCGGCGATGTCTGTTCCGCCGCCTCTATCCCCATTTCGGAGCTCGCCGCGACCCGCGGCGTTCTGCAGATCAGCCCCACCTCCACCAATCCCGCCGTCACCCTGGATCAAAACGGCAACACCAAACCCTCCGTCTTCCGCGCCTGCTTCCTGGATCCCTTTCAAGGCACCATCGGCGCGAGCTTTGCCATCCGCGAACTCAAAGCCCAGACCGCTGCCCTGCTCTTCGATTCGGATAACGTCTATTCCGCCGGGCTCGCGAAATACTTCGGCGCGACCTTCGATGCCCTGGGTGGAAAGGTGCTGGCTTGGGAAAGCTACACCGCCGAGGTCACCGACTACCGCCCCATTCTCAACCGGATTGCAGCGAACAACCCCGATATCCTCTACCTCCCCGATTACTACTCCAAAGTCAACGGCATTGCTGAGCAGGCGCTCGAAATCGGCATGAAAACCATCTTCATGGGTGGGGACGGCTGGGATTCCGCTGACCTGGACACGGCAGCGCTGGATGGGGGCTACTTCACCAACCACTTCTCACCCGAAGACCCACGGCCCGAGGTTCAGGCCTTCGTCCAGGCCTATCAAGCCGCATACGGAACCATCCCTGATGCTCTGGCAGCGCTGGGCTACGATTCAGCCCACATACTGCTGCAGGCTATGGCTGAAGCGGGCACCGTCTCCGATCCAGCAGCAGTCGCGCGCGCGCTCGAATCAGGCGCCTTCAACCACGTCACCGGATTCATCACCTTCGATGCGCAGCACAACCCGGTAAAAGATGGCGTCATCCTGCGGGTCGAAAACGGCGCCTTCCGCTACGTCGCCACCCTCCGCCCCGAATAACCCGCGCAAATAGGCAACGGGCGCCCTCTCTGGTCGCCACTCTGCGCCTGCCTCTACCAAAGGCATTTATGCGGATGGGCGGGAACCCGCCCATCCGCATAAATCACAAAAACTCACCCGACCTCCGCCGTACAGAACAGCACTCGGTCCCGCCCCATGGGGCGAGACCGAGTGCACCTTGAATCATGCCGCAGTCTTCGGTCTCCCGTCCGCGGTCCGCCGTCTACCCCATCCCCCTAGAACAGAATCGGCATCGCAATCACCACAAACAGCCCCCACACCGCATAGGCATTCGTCGCCCGGCTGAACACGGTGTGCAGCGTCTCGATCCAGCCCTCACACCCCTTGCGTACCTGCGTCACCAGCACCGCCAACAGAATACCGATATTGATGCCATTCCACCCGATGACCGTCAACCGGTTCGGCGTCAGCACCCCCTGGAACGTGCGGTAGACCACCGCCGAGAGCGCATACACGCTCACCAGCACTGCCAGCCCTGTCACTAGCAGTAAGCCGAGGCGCAGGACCTTCTGCAGCTCCGGAGACAGTTCCGCTCCGTTGATGGGGGTAGCGCCCATCAACAAGGCAATGATAGCGAAAAGCATCACATTGTAGACCATCAGCAATTCACGGTCCCCGAAGGGCGCGAAGAAGTTGAACGGGATGACCAGCACATAGATTGCCAGCACGCCCAGCGTCAGCGGCAGCAGCAGGCGCATCATCGTAGCGATGAACTTGCTCAACCCCTGCTCGAAGTCCTGCGCGGCAGGCGCGACCCGCGGATCGTAAATCGTCGCCAGCGCCAACACGGGCAGCAAGCCAAACCCGCCCGCCATAATCAGCCGCGCCAGGATCTCAGGCAGCGTGATGCCCAGAGCTGCGAACATCCCCACCGTGATACCGCCAAAAGCCACCCCTGCGCCCAGATACAATCCGGCAACAATGAGCACCTCAAGAGACTTGATCAGAAAGGCAAAACGGTCAGCGGCGCTCGAACGGAAACCCAGGGTATGCACTCCCAAAGCACTCCAGCACAACAACGGAATATGGATAGCCGCGAGAATCACATACTGGTCGCTCGCCCAACCCTCGCGGAAAGCGGGCATCAGCAACACCGCGTAGGCTGCCGCTGCCAGCAGGGATAAACCCAGCGCCAACGCCCGCGTTGCGCCCCGTTTAGCGGTAACCGCCATAAAAATCAGCGCGCTGAAGGCAGCGACGGGCGACCACCACAAGAATATCTGTGGCACATCACCGCGGACCGTGAAACTCTCGCTGCTGAGCGCCCACAACACCAACCCGGTGAGGATACTCAAGGGGACGGCAGCGCCCCAGTTGATCGAACGCTTCGGCTTACCTGCCTCCTCCGCGAGGCTTTGCAGGCGATAAACCCACGCGGTCAACAACACATTTTCTGGCGTCGCCTCGTGCAGCGCCTGCACCGCCGCCCGGAAATCCTGAACCTGGTAACTGCGACGAGCGACCTGAAACAACTGCTCCAGCTGCTGCGGGTCCGATTCTGCAGCCTGAATGCGTGCATCGTATGACATCTTTCCCTCCTTGAAACAACTAACCCTCAACCTTAGTATAGCAGTTCCGAAGGTCCCGTCTACTGTAGGAATTACCAGGGTGCATTCCAAAGTTGGGGCGACAATCTCAAACGCCCCTAAAAAGTGTTTTCTGGAGCCGATACCGTACCCGGTATCGGCTCCAGAAAACAAAAAGAAAATCCTCTTCGCTTGTTTGCAGAACCTCTTCCAGTTTTCCCCAAGAATCTGCCGCATACCCAGGTATAGGGCAGATTATCAGGAAGTTCAGATTTTTGTTGCATTATCCACAATCCTGTTGTATAATACTCAACATGAGCGAAATCCAATCCCTTGCCCGTGGACTCAAAATCCTTGACCTGCTTAGTCGCGCGCCCGAAGGCATCACCATCACCGAACTGGCGGAGACGCTCGGCGTGGATAAAGGCAGCGCTTCACGGCTTGTCGCCACCCTCAGCCGTTACGGCTACGCCGAAAAAGACGAGGTTAGCCGTCGCTACCACGTCGGCCCGCAGGTCGTCAGCCTCAGCCGCAGCGTCCTGGCGCGCCTTCCCCTACGCGAGGCAGCTAAACCCTACCTCCGCCAGCTCATGGAAACCACCGGCGAATGCGCGCACCTCGCCGTGCTGGCGCAGGGCAAAGCGCTCTACATTGACCAGGTCGAGTCGCCCGCCACCCTGCGCGTCAATGCTGCCGTGGGCACCATGAACCCCCTGCACTGCACCGCACTCGGCAAAGCGCTGCTTGCTTTCGGCGATGCCCCCCTCCCCGCCACCCTCGAAGCCTACACTCCCAACACCATCACCGACCCGCAAACGCTGCGCCGCCACCTGGAAGAAGTGCGCCGCCTTGGCTACGCCATAGATGATGGCGAATTCGACCCCGGCGTGCGCTGCATCGCCGTGCCCATTCTCGATTTTCGCGGCAAGACCGTCGGCTCCATCGGCATCTCCGGTCCCGCCACCCGGGTCACGCCTGAGCGCCTGCCCGAACTGACCGCCGCCGTGCTCGAAATCGGTCGCGCGCTCTCAGAGCGCATGACCTTCACCCGTTAGCGACCGCCCGCACTGCCTGTGCCGGCATTGATCATCGAAGACCAACACAACGGCATTGCGTAATGCACAATATCAGGAGGCTCTATGGAACACAAACCCTCCCATGAGGAGCTGACCCGCCAACGGGCGGAGCACGCCGCAGCCTGGATTGCCGGGACGCTCCCCGGCAAACTCAGCCTCACCCTCTCCGAAGCCCTGGTCTTGGGCTTGTTGCGCCAGGAAGTGCGCGTCTTCTTCGCCGTATTAGGGCACGGTTCCACCGAATTGGGCGAAGTATTGCGCGTCTACCAGGAGGCTGGAGCGCTGCGGGTCTGCGGCGTCCGCAGTGAGATCGAAGCCTCGCACGCCGCCGCCGCCCTGCGCTGGGTCACCGGCGAAAAAGCAGCCGTGATCACCTCCATCGGACCCGGTGCGCTGCAAGCCCTCGCCGCCTCCCTCGCGCCCGCCTCCGATGGCATCGGCGTCTGGTACCTCTTCGGCGACGAGACGACCGAGGACGAGGGCTTCAACATGCAACAAATCCCCCGCCACGAACAGGGGCTTTTCCTGCAGCTCGCGGCGACCATGGGACGCGCCTACAGCCTGCACACTCCGCTCGCTCTCCCCACCGCCCTGCAGCGCGGCGCAACGACCGTGGACCATCCCTACCGCCCCGGTCCCTTCTATCTGCTCCTGCCGATGAACACCCAGGCAACGTGGTTGCCCGATTTCAACCTCGCCGAACTGCCTCCGGTGCAACCCTTCACCCTGGGCGCGGCAGAGGGTGATTACGCCCGGGCGGCGCAGGCGATTGCTGAGGCGGAGCGCATCGTTGTCAAGGTCGGCGGCGGCGGCAGGCACGCCGGTCCCGAACTGCTCACCCTGCTCGAGCGCTCCGGCGGCGTCCTGGTGCACACCCCCATCGCCGGTGGTTGCATCCCCTACGCCCACCCGCAGAATATGACCGTCGGCGGTTCCAAAGGCTCCCTGCCCGGCAATTACGCCATGGAGCACGCTGACCTCCTCATCGCGGTGGGCACGCGTGCCGTATGCCAATCCGATTCCTCGCGCACCGGCTATCCGCAGGCGCAGCGCGTTATTGCCATCAACGCCGATGTGGATGACGCCACCCACTACCACGCCACCCTGGCTTTGCTCGGCGATGTGCGCCGCACGCTGGCGCGGCTCAACGCGCTCCTGCCTTCCGCGGGAGCGCAAAAAGCAGCGTGGCTCACCGCCTGCGCGGAGCAAAAATCCCAGTGGCAGGCGTTCAAACAAGAACGGCTGCGCCATCCCGTTCTGGTGGATGAATACTGGGACGGTCCCGTACTCACACAGCCTGCCGCCATCAGCCTCGCCACCGCTTGGGCTAAAGCCCAGGGCGCCGTCTGCTTCTTCGATGCCGGCGACGTGCAGGCGAACGGATTCCAAATCGTCGAAGATGAGCGCCCCGACCAGACTTTCACCGAGACCGGCGCTTCCTACATGGGCTTCGCCGTCTCGGCATTGCTCGCCACCGCCCCTTCTACGGCGTGGCGCTCACCGGCGATGGCTCTTTCACCATGAACCCGCAAGTCCTCATCGATGGCGCCGAGCACGGAGCGCGCGGCTGTATCCTGCTCCTGGATAACGGGCGCATGGGCGCCATCACCGGCTTGCAGCAAGACCAATACGGGACCGGATTCGCCACCTGGAACACCCTTCACGTGGATTACCTGGCATGGGCGCGGGCGGTTCCCGGTCTGCTCGCCCTCGATGGCGGGCGCAGCCCCGAGGCATTGCAGGCGACGCTGGAACAGGCGGTGCGCCATTCAGGGCTCACGTTCATTCACGTCCCGGTCTACTACGGTCCCCACCCCCTCGGCGGGATGGGCGT
>JAKJAC010000171.1 GCA_022707705.1 Chloroflexota bacterium | reverse complement strand
CTCCGATGTCCCGGTCGGCGCTGGAATGTCCTCCTCGGCGGCGGTCGAGATGGCATTTGCCTATGCCTGGAATGTGTTCAGCCTTTTCGATTTGCCCAAGACCGAGCTGGCATTGTTCGGGCAACATGCTGAGAACGCCTATGTGGGCGTCAATTGCGGCATTATGGATCAGATGATCAGCGCCTGTGGGCAAGCCGGTCACGCGATGTTGCTGGATACCCGCACGCTGGAGCACAGCTACATCCCCTTGCCAGAAGACATTGCCATTGTGGTCGCCGATAGCCGCGTGCGCCGCTCACTTGCTGGCTCTGAATACAATGTGCGCCGGGCGCAATGCGAGCAAGCGGTGCGCGTGCTGCGGGAAGCAGGGCTGGAGTCGCTACAGGCGTTGCGGGATGTGACGTTGGAGCAGCTGCTGCAACATGCCGGCGCGCTGTCACCCATCGTCCTCCAGCGCGCGCGCCACGTAATCACCGAGAATGCCCGCGTTCATGCCACGGTTGCCGCGTTGCAACGGGGTGATTTGGAAACCGTAGGCGCGCTGATGAAGGAAGGGCATCTCAGCCTCCGCGATGATTACGAGGTGAGCGCTCCAGAACTGGACCTCCTGGTGGAAACGGCATGGACAGTCCCCGGTTGCTATGGCGCGCGTTTGACCGGCGCCGGTTTTGGAGGCTGTACGATTGCTCTGGTGCAGGCTGAAGCTGTGGAAGACCTTTCATCGCAGTTGATCGCGCGGTATCTGGAGACTTTCGATAGGGAACCGGCGGTTTACGTTGTGCATCCGGCGGATGGGGTCGCGGCCCAGTAGACTCTGCATGCACTCCCCGTGACATTTGTAATCCGAAGGTGTTTCTTGGACACTTGCACCCCGCACGCATTTCGTGTTATCCTGAACGATGGGCTATGCCTGAACTTCATAACTAATCTACGGCTCTCTAGATTATAAAGGAGTGATCTTGATGAATATCGGAATTCCTAAGGAACGGATGGGTGGCGAGGATCGTGTAGGGTTGACTCCCGCAGGCGTCGGATTGTTGACACGCGCCGGTCACAGCTGCTATCTTGAAAGTGGCGCGGGCAGTGCTGCCGGATTCGACGACTACGACTATGAGCGCAACGGCGCGACGATCGTCACCGAGGGTGAAGCGCTCTACGCCAAATCCGATTTGATCCTCAAGGTGCTGCGGCCCATATCTGAAGAGATTGCCTGGATGCATCCGGGCCAGATTGTAATGGGTTTTCTAGGACTGATGGCTGCGCCCAAAACGGAATTGGAGGCGTTGGTCGCTCAGAAGACGACGCTCGTGGCGTATGAGATGATTACCCCTGATGGGGTTGATTACCCGATTCTGAAAACCATGAGCGAGGTGACCGGTCGCATGGCGCCCTACATTGCCGGCACCCTACTGATGCGCAGTAACGGTGGACGTGGTGTGCTGCTCAACGGTGTGCCCGGCATCTCTGCCGGTGAGGTGTTGATTTTGGGTGCGGGCACCCTGGGTGTGAATGCTGCCCGGGCGTTCCTTGGTTTGGGCGCTAAGGTTTTCTTGCTCAGCCGGTCCCTCGAGCGGTTGCGCTGTCTCGATGCGCAGTTTAACGGGCAGCTGACGACCATGATTTCTCACGACTTTAATATCGCTCACGTCGTGCGCTTTGCTGATGTGGTCATTGGCGCCGTCCGCACTCCTGGTGAGCGTGCCCCGCAACTGATTAATCGCCAGATGTTGCGCACCATGCGGCGTGGCGCTGTGGTCTTGGATTTCGCCATTGACCATGGCGGTTGTGTGGAAACGAGCCATCCAACCACCCTGGATTCGCCCACCTTCATTGAGGAGGATATCGTTCACTACTGCGTCCCGAACGTGCCTGGCGCTGTTCCGCGTACCTCCACACATGCCTTCAATAACGCGGCTTGGCCCTTCATCCGCGCCTTGATTGAATCGGGACCGGCGACAGCCTTTGCGCACGTACCGGAACTTAAGAAAGCCGTGATAATTCGCAATGGCGATGTCGTGGATGAGAAACTGGAAGCTGTGCTTCGCAAGAGCTGAGGCACATGGATTGGCGCGCGCGCTATCGCAGTAAGTGCGTCACCGCGCAGGAGGCGCTTGCGGCGACGCTCACTTCGGGATGCCGGGTGTTCCTGACCGGCAATTGCAGCGTGCCGGCGGCTCTGATACCAGCATTGGCAGACACTGCCATGCGGCTGGAAAACATCGAGCTGGTACAGGTGCTTACGGTTGGACCCGCGTCATGGGTGTCGCCAGAACTCGCGGGTCATCTGCGCTCAAACGTCATGTTCATCGGGCACAATGTGCGTGCCAGTGTGTGGGAAGGGCGCAGTGATTTCACTCCGGTGCTGCTTTCCGAATTCCCCACCATCTTCCGGCGTGGTGGGTTGCCCCTCGATGTGGCATTAGCGCATCTTTCCCCACCTGATGCAGACGGTTATTGTTCTCTGGGATTGGAAACCGGACTGGCAAGAACCCCGGTCACTTCAGCCCGAACCGTGGTCGCCCAAATCAACCCGCAGATGCCGGTGATTTTGGGCGACACGCGGATTCACGTGGACGAGTTGGACTACATTGTGGAGGCGGAAACGCCGTTGCATGAGTACCGGATGACTGAAGACCTCCATGACCCGGTGGTGGAGGCGATTGCTGGACACATTGGGGCGCTCGTGCCGGATGGGGCTACGCTCCAGCTGGGCATTGGCGCAGTTCCCGATGCCGTCTTGCACTATCTTGTGGACAAACGGGATTTGGGAATCCATTCCGAGCTCATTTCCGATGGCGTGATGCACCTGGTTGAAGCTGGTGTGATTACTGGCGCGCGCAAGACCCTGCATCGGGGAAAAGTGGTGGCAGGTTTTGTCCTGGGTACGCGGGAACTCTACCGTTGGCTGGACCGCAACCCGCTTGTGGAACTGTACCCCACCGAGGTTGTGAACGACCCGGCGGTGATTGGGCAAAATCATCAGCAGGTTGCCATCAACAGTGCCTTGGAAGTGGACCTCACGGGGCAGGTCTGCGCTGACAGTATCGGTCCGAGGTTTTTTAGCGGCGTTGGCGGGCAGATGGATTTCATCTATGGCGCCTCGCGTTCTGAGGGAGGGGCTCCCCATCATTGCCTTGCCGAGCACTGCCAAAAACGGGACGCTTAGTCGCATCAAAGCCATACTCACCCCTGGCGCAGGCGTCGTGACCACCCGCAACCATGTGCACTGGATCGTGACTGAATATGGCGCGGTGAACCTCTACGGCAAATCCATCCGGCAGCGGGCGGAGGGGCTTATCGGCATTGCACACCCCGATTTCCGCAATGAGTTGCATCGCGAGGCTTTGGCATTGGGTGTTCTATAGCCGCGAATGCAGGAGGTTTACCCGGAAACACCTTTCCCGTTTACTGAAGTCGATTACGGCGCAGGAATGCTTGTTCATGCTAAAGTGCATCCTCTACCATCAAACCGGAGTGGAACTCAACAACGGCGCCCCAGGAACAACATTGACCAAAACAAACAACTCAGAGGGCTGTCACAGGAATTGAAGCCCAATTAGAATGGAAACTGACGCATAGTGGAATACATCAATTGCATGATGCGCTGCATCACTTGGAAAATCCGGGGTTTTGGGACATAGTAGAAGAAGGCTTGAACTTGTTCGACATTGGGCAAAGTTGAAAACACTATGAGCGATTCTAATCTAAAGGAAATACAGAAAAAGATAGAGCCTTTACTAGGTCAATCTGCTTGGCAGATATCACTAGGAATTGGCAGTTTTATCACTTTTGAGTTTGGCGCAGCTATCCCGAATTTGAAAATTCCAGAGTGTCCTCATGGAGAATGGCATCTGTGGATTATGTATGGTGCTTGGTGTCTACAAGTGAACGAAGAGTTTATTGCTGGCTCGGAAGATCCGCGGCCCAAGATTCAGCAAGCTCTGCAACACATGCTCAATCTTAACCTTTGCGGAATCGAATTAACGCCTCCAATGTGGGAGACTAGATTTGTGTTTGATAAGGGAGTTGTATTACATCTTTTGCCAGTGTATTCAAGCGAATACGAGCATTGGATTCTCTATATGCCTGATGGAAATGTGCTTAGGATAGGACCTGGTTCTGACTGGTCTTGTAGCAGCGCTGACTAATCTTCAAACTACCATAAGAAAACAGGATGCGCCGTCTGAGCCGACAGCCTCCACCCGTCTTCCCTTTGGAGGTAAAAGTAGTATCGAAAGGATGTCGGATTTGTCAATCGCCCGTTTACTTGCCCCCTATCGGAATTGGCCTAAAATGGTAAAGGAATGACTTTTGTTTTCGCTCATTTGTCCATTTACAGGAGGTGTCCATTGTTTCATGCACTTGTAGCTGTCAAACAGGTGCCGGATACGACCAACATCCGCATTGATCCCGATACCGGGAATCTCGTGCGTGAAGGTGTGCCGGCGATCATGAATCCCTATGATGCTCACGCGCTGGCAGAAGCTGTGCGCTGGAAGCGTCAGCTGGGCGGCAAAGTGACGGTGGTCTCGATGGGTCCTCCTAGTTTCATCTCTACCTTGCGCGAGGCGGTGGAACTTGGGGCGGATCGTGGTGTGCTGCTCACCGATCGGAAATTCGCCGGCGCCGATACGCTGGCGACCTCTTACGTGCTGGCAGAGACGATCAAAGCCATTCACGAACAGGACCCCATCCATCTGGTCTTCTTTGGCAAACAAGCCATTGATGGCGATACGGCTCAGGTGGGTCCCGGAGTGGCTGTCCGCATGGGGTTGCCGATTGTCACCTACGCCGTCAAAATCCGCGAAGTGAATCTGGAAGAGGGGCGCGCGGTTATCGAGCGCAAGACCGAGCGCTGGACTGAGGTGGTCGAGACTTCGCTGCCTGTGCTGCTGACTTGCGAGAAGGAAATTGCTGAGATTCCTTTTGCCCCGTTGCCCGACCTCATTCGCTCCCTGCGTTACGACCCCGAAATGTGGACGCTTGAGGGACCCTGCCCCTTTGCGTTGGATCAGATAGGCGTCAAAGGCTCGCCCACCATTGTTTACAAAATGGGAACCCCACCCTTGCCTCAACCCGGTGAGAAAATCAATGCGCGGGAGACTGGGGTTGAGGAGGCGGTCAAGTTCGCTCTCGACAAAGCCGCCAAGGCGGGTATCGTACAGGTAATCCTGGGAGGTGCACGATGACAACGCGACGCTTCTGGGTTTTCATCGAGCAAGAAGAAGGGAAGGTACACCCTGTTTCCTGGGAACTGTTGGGTGTGGCGCGCATGTTGGCATCGCAGGTAGCCGCGGAAGCTGCTGCTGCCGGTGATGTTGTCGCCGTTGAGGGTGTGCTTCTGGGTGACAATGTAGCGCACATCGCTCAGGAAGCGCTCTATTACGGCGCCGACCGAGTCTACCTCTTTGATGACCCGGTCTTTGCCTACTATCGCAATTGCCCCTACTATCAGACTCTGGCAACGGTTTCGCGGAAATACAGTCCCGAGGTCTTCCTTATCGGTGCCACCACGTTGGGCCGCGACCTTGCTGGTGCAGTAGCGACATCCTTGCATACCGGACTCACCGCCGACTGTACCGGTTTGGAGATGGGAGAGGTGAAGGGGTCTGTGCAGCGTCTGCTACTGGCAACTCGTCCTGCCTTTGGCGGCAACATCATGGCGACCATCCTCTGCCGTAGCGAGCGTCCGCAGATGTCGAGCGTGCGCCCGCGGGTCTTCCCCATGCCCGAGCGCAATCCCAATGCACAGGGCGAAATCGTGCGGGAAGAGGTAGAAGCCACCGAGGAAAGCGCCATGGCTTGTGTCCTGGAGTTCATTCACTCCAAGGGCGAGAGCGTCAACATCGAATACGCCGATGTGATTGTCTCCGGTGGTCGCGGATTGGGTACGCCGGACGGTTTGAAACTTCTGCAAGAGCTGGCAGATGAGTTGGGGGGTGTGGTTGGCGCCAGTCGCCCGTTGATTGATAGCGGCTGGATTAGCTATGCCCATCAGGTGGGCCAATCTGGGCGCACGGTGCGCCCCAAACTCTATATCGCCGCCGGCATTTCCGGCGCTCTGCAGCACAAGGTCGGCATGCAGAACTCCGATTTCATCATTGCCATCAACAGCGATCCCAAAGCCCCGATTTTCGATGTGGCTGATGTTGGCATCGTGGGCGACCTCTACCAGGTCATCCCGGAGCTGCTCAAACAGATTCGCGCGCTCAAGGAGGCGACAGCATGAATACCAGGGATGAGCGCATCAGTTTTGATGTGATTGTTGTGGGCGCGGGGTTAGCGGGTCCCGCAGCGGCGATGGTCGCAGCGCGCGCCGGGTTGAATGTGGCTCTGGTCGAGCGTGGACAGAAGCCCGGTAGCAAGAACTACTTCGGTGGTGCGATTTACACGCATGCGATTGAGGAATTGATTCCCGATTTCATGAGCCGCCGCCCTCCCTTTGAGCGTCCGGTGACAGAGGCGGGCTTCTGGTTCCTGTCTGAGGATGGCTTGACCCGGATGACGGTACAGGGCGGCAAGCTGGCTAATCAGCCCGCGGATGCCTATACCACCTTGCGGGCTCCTTTCGACCTCTGGTGGACTGAGCAGGCGCAGAAAGACGGCGTCTTCCTGATTCCCAAGACCACGGTGGTGGACTTCATCCGTGAGGCAGATGGGCAGGTCATTGGCGTCAAGACGGATCGTCCACAGGGCGATATCTACGCGCCGGTGGTCATCATTTGCGAGGGTGTGAACAACATCCTGACGCAGAAACTTGGGTTGATTGAGCACGACTTGGAACCAGCGCATCTGGCGTTGGGGGTCAAGCAGGTGGTTGCACTGCCCCCAGAAACCATCAACGCCCGTTTTGGTTTGCCGGATAACGACCACGGTTTGGCGGTGTCGGTATTGGGCGATGTCTCTCTGGGGTTGCCCGGCATGGGCTTTGTGTATACCAATAGCAAGACCCTCTCCGTGGGGTTGGGCGTGATGCTTTCGACGCTCTCTGAGTACAAGCTGAAGCCCTATGAGGTGCTGCAGCGATACTTGCAACACCCCGCAATCGCACCTTTGGTGGCGGGGGGACAGTTGCTTGAGTACGGTGGGCACCTGATTCCTGAAGGTGGCTATCGTGACATGCCCAAACTCTATACGGGCGGGGCGCTGGTTGCCGGTGATGCTGCCGCGATGGTGAACGCGCTTCACTGGGAGGGTACCAACATGGCCATCATCGCGGGCAAACTCGCCGGTGAGACGGCGATCGAGGCGCATGGGCGCGGCGATTTCAGCAACAAGGTCATGGTAGGTTACGAGGAACGGTTGAAGGCGAGCTTCATCTTGCCGGACCTCAAACAGTACCGGGGATTCTCGCATTTCCTTGACACGCATCCTGAGTTCATGGGCACCTATCCGGCGTTCCTCAACGACGCATTGGGGGATTTCTTCAGCGCCTATGGTCGCCCGAAGATGCAACTGTTCAAGGGCATGTTGGGATCGTTGACCGAGCGCCGTTCGCTGCCGCGCGCGGCGGGCGACATCATCTCCATGGGAAGGGCGGTGCTGGGATGGTAATGAAACGCAACGATGGCTTTGAGGCAAAGGAATTGCCTGCTGCCGTACAAGAAACCCTGCCGGATGTCTACGTGGATGATCTGCTTGTTTCGATTAAGTACTTCATTGATGAAGAGCAGTCTCATCTGTGGATTAAGGATCACGCTCTCTGTGCCAGGTGCCGGCATAAGCCCTGCCTGGATTTCTGCCCGGTCAGCGTCTACACTCTGGCGCACGATGGCAAGATCCAGGTCGCCTATCAGGCGTGCGTGGAATGTGGCAGCTGCCGGGTCGGTTGCCCCTACAACAATATCGGTTGGCAACTGCCCAGGGGCGGTCATGGTGTGGCGTACAAGTTTGGATAACGGATGACCTCTGACCGTTAGTGGCTCTAAGAATGAAAACGACTCCTGCGAGACGTCTCGTAGGGGTCGTTTTCTGATAATTTGCGCTCGGGCGAAGGTGTATCAAAGTCAATCGCGACGCGGCAAATCCGCGTCGCGATTGACTAGCCTTAGGTGCAACACGCCGTGTAGATTGAGGGTGCCCTCTACCACGCGGAGTCAGGGTCTACGCAGCTCTCGGTGGGACGGTGATAACTGAAGAGCTCTTCTGGAGTGAACCAGAGTGCAATCTCGCGCTCTGCAGATTCAGGGCTATCGGAGCCATGAACCAGGTTGTGGCGGTTGGAAAGCCCAAAATCACCGCGTATGGTGCCGGGATCTGCTTGCCGGGCATCGGTTTTCCCCATCAGCATTCGCATCACGCTGATAGCCTGCGGGCCCTCAACGACTAACGCCACCACCGGCGCCGAGGTGATGAAGCGCAGCAGCGGTTCGTAGAAAGCTTTGCCGCGATGCTCGCCATAGTGGCGTTCGGCAAGTTCCGGGCTGACCCAGAGCATTTTGAGCCCGGCAATCCGCAATCCACGCTGCTCGATGCGCGCAATGAGCGTCCCAATCAGCCCACGCTGGATCGCATCAGGTTTTAGGATAATGAGTGTTCGTTCCAAGACCGTGTTTCCTCCAATCAGGTTGTGTGCTTTTACAACTTGCTCAGCGCGCGTTTGTAGAATTCCATCGCCTTATCCAACCTGCCATTCTGCATATTCAAGTCGCCTAGCGTCTGCAGTGGGCGTGGGTCATCAGGCTGTCGTTCGAGCATCTGTGTAAGGTCCTTTTCAATCTCTGTGAGGCTTTGGCGTTCGCGAACCAGGCGCCCGTAGTGGTCCATTGCCTCTTGCAGCGCATCCTGGCTAACCAGCGCGCGCGCCAATTCGAGCCGTGAAAGGTAATCCTTGGCATCTGCCTGAACGCGAGCTCGCAGGGCGTCTACGGCAGGAGCCGCCTCAGGAGGTGGCGCCGCCTCCGCGGTTGTGCTGGGTTCTGGTTGCGCCAAAACCGGCTTCGCGATTTTGACTTCTTCAGGCCATTGGTCTACAGGAACTCCACTATCCGGGCCGGCGTGAAGGAAACTGGCAGGAGTCAATGCTTCGGGTTCCAGAATTTCTGGCTCAGGGGTTGCCTCGGCTTCTGCGACTTCAGGCTCGAATCCTGACCAACCAAAGAAGGTCTCCTCTTCTTCTGCAACCGTTGCCGCAGCTACTGGCGCGCCGGCGGAGATGATTTCTTCCGGAGCGGCAGGAACTTCCTCTTCAGCGGTGAGCATAATGGTAGCGCTCTCCTCGGCTTCAGATTTGGTCACCTCTGTTCCAAGAGCAACGCCCTCACCGGGTTCGAGTGCTTCCGCGACCGTTGCTTCAACGGCCGTTGCTTCAACGACCGCCGGCTCCACGACCGGTGCGGGGGGTTCCAGGGTCGGCAGCGGTGCAGTGGGCTTGCGCCCCATAATCTCGTCCACGCGGGCGCGGGTCTCGACCTCTGCCTGCGCGCGGAGTTGGTCTTCCTTGCCCGCAGCCAAGCTCGCCAGCCAGGCCAGTGCGTCATCGCCCGACATCATCTCGCCTTCGAGGCTCGGGACGGCGGGTTCTTCTGCCGGTAGGGCGACGCCCTCCTCGGGTGCAGGCGTTTCCGCGACCGGCGCCTCAGCGG
>JAKJAC010000170.1:9232-9605 GCA_022707705.1 Chloroflexota bacterium | reverse complement strand
AACGTTATACTGGCGTAGAGTATTACATTGAAACCTGGGGAGCCAACTCCGCTACGTACGGATGGCAAACAGGCAACACGCGCTATCTAGGCCAACAGCAAGGTGGGCAGACCTGGTGGCATGTGAGGGCGTCCTTTATTGGTCAAGCGGCCACCAGTAACTGGGGAAACACGTTCTCATTCAACGTCAATACCTGCCCGCAGTATCCAGATTTGCGGCCCTATGCTGACCCTGGGTGGCCTTATCCCGTAATCCCTTCTTCCGTGGAAGGGACCATTGCCGAAAGTATTCTGTTTGTAAATCAACCAACTTATTTCGACTGGCATTTCATCAATGAAGGCAATGCTGTGGCCCCCGGAACTTTCTATGTCGA
>JAKJAC010000170.1:265-9222 GCA_022707705.1 Chloroflexota bacterium | reverse complement strand
GGTGGATGACTATCGAGTATTGAGATATCCGCAGCCAGATTTTGGCATCGGTCAAGTGGGTGGGTGGAGCGACTGGGCACACACGGTGACTATTCCGGGATGGCATACGGTGCATCTGATAACGGATCCTGATGATACTGTCGGCGAGTCTAATGAGGACAATAATGTATGGAGTCAATCCTTTTATTGGCATGTGCCTTGCGCGGACCCTTATGAAAGCAACAATCAGCCGGCTACTGCAACCGGAATACAATACGGCAGCACCGTCGTCGGCGCCGATATCTGTCCGCGTGGAGAATATGATTACTATATGTTCTCGGGTTCTGCAGGCGACACAATTGTGGCGGATATCGATGCACGAGACATTGGTTCCCAACTCGACTCCGTCTTGACTCTGTTCGACTCCGATAGTACGACGGTTTTGGCGGAGAATGATGATTACAATGGCTATTATGACTCGCTGATTAGATACACGTTGTCCCATACCGGCATCTATTATCTGCGCGTTCGCGACTATGGAAATTACGATGGTGGGGGCGATCACTTCTATCAACTGTCGCTATCCGGCGCTTCTTCTGCGCCCTACACCAATGATTTCGAGAGTAACATTACAGGGTGGGCTACTCAAGGGCTGTGGCATCTGGTAGACCAATATAGTCCCTATCCTGAAGCCTACAGCGGTACTCGGAGTTTTTGGTATGGACGAGATAGCACTGGAAACTACAACACAGGAGCTGCCAATAGCGGCAGTCTGACTTCGCCCGCACTGTATGTACCCAGTAGCGGTTACTACTTACGCTTCAACTATTGGTACAGAACCGAGACCCAGGGAGAGGACTACGATCGGCGTTGTGTACAGGTATCGGTGGATGGCGGCCCGTATACCACGATTCACTGTCTCAGCGATGATGGAATGGGCTGGTGGCACAGCAGCCCTGCTCTGGACCTCTCTGCTTATGCCGATCACATCGTTCGTGTGCGCTTTCACTTTGACACCGTTGATCAATACTACAACGATTTCAGGGGCTGGTATGTAGACGATTTCAGCATCACCAATACCGCACCTTCAAGTTGTAATAATTGGAGCGAGCCCAATGACACGCCTGGGACGGCAACTCCCATTGCCTATGGCGAGATGGAGATCCAGGCAATCTGTCCAGGCGGAGATCGCGACTTCTATGCTTTCACCGGCGCCGCGGGAGATACCATCATTGCTGATATTGATGCGCAGGTCTTTTTTGGCGCAGAACTAGATTCGGTTCTAACTTTGCTGGCAAGTGATGGCGTAACGGAGTTAGCCACCAATGATGATGTCGCAGGCTCACTTGATTCATTGATAGGCTACACATTACCAGAAAGTGGTGTCTATTACCTAAAAGTGCGAGATTACCATCATCCCTCTGTTGGTAGCAATTTCCATTTTTACCGACTATCGCTCTCTGTAGACAATTCACCGCCCACCGGCGCTTTCCTCACCCCCATAAGTGGCGACTATATTACTTCTGGAAGTGAAATTCCCATCGTGGCACAGGCTTCTGATACCGGTAGTGGCGTGCGCAATGTGGTCTTCTTGTGGCATTCAGGCGATTGGTCTGATCCCAATTGGGAAGTATTAGGGGAAGATTGGGATGGCAGCGATGGGTGGTCCATCAACTGGGATGTGGGAAACTTACCAGATCAACGTGATGCTGCGCTCTACGCCTGGGCTTTTGATTGGGGTGGAAATTGGATCGGTATGGAATGCTGGGGACTGACCCTGGATCGTGAGCCGCCGACCTCAGTTGTGGAAACATATCCTGCGTACGGGGGGGCATCCTTTAGAGATTTTTGGCTAAGCTGGTATGGTGAAGACACCGCTTCAGGCATTGCCACTTATGATATTCAGTATCGGGTGGGGACCACAGGTGCTTGGATCGATTTCATTACCAACACCACTGCTACGTATTCACGGGTCATTGCTGCAGATGGATACACTTATCATTTCCGCAGTCGTGCACATGACTATGCAGGCAATGTTGGCGCCTACCCAGAAACGCCACAGTCATCGTACACCGTCGCGGTTTGTCCTGTTGCGGCAGATACTTGGGAATCTGACAATACCTCTGCAACAGCCAAGAGCATCGTTGTCAATGGGAATGTACAGAACCACAACTTCCATGTTGAGGAGGATCAGGATTGGGTCAAGTTTGCTGCTGTGCAAGGGCAGAGTTATACGATTGAAACTGGCAATACGGGCGGATATGCCGATACCGTGCTCTATCTCTACGGTCCGGATGGCACCACATTGCTCGATGTCAACGATGATGCTGAGGAACTTGGATGGGCTTCACGTATTGTCTGGAAAGCCCCGACCAACGGGACATATTACATCAAAGTGGTGCATTGGGACCAGTTTGCTTATGGCTGCAGCACTACATACACTCTAGCTGTGAGACAAGGCTACAAGGTCTTCTTGCCATTGACCTTACGCTCGAATTAGGCTTACGTTTTGTAACTCAAGTAAGTTGTGAGGCACTGGCTCAAACGCGGCTGAGCCGATGGCGGGAGGGCTGTCGGCTCAGTAGCATGCTATGGCGTGCAATGCTCGAAATTCCCTACTACGTGAAGCTCCCCGATCCCCGAAAGCAAGAGACTGGTCAGCCGCCGAACAGAGAGAAATCCTGACCAGGGTTTTGGCGCTGAGCGCGCGATCGTGACTTGGAAATAATCACACTGTGCCCAGCACCTCAAGGACTTGGGATCAGGGTAACTTGCGACGCCGGTTACCTTAGCCTGCATTAACTGTCGTTTTTTAGGACGTTTGCCAACCGAAAAGCGGCTCATGTGAGCCGCTTTTTGGCATCAAAACCGCCACTAACTCCCCTTAACCGCTGTGACCAGGCGCAGCCAGACGGTGGTTCTGAATAACCTGTCCTATACCCTCGTAGCATGGTTTTTTGACGGATTCCCAGATTTGCCTATACTGAGGGGGGACGAAAAAACGCCCCAGTGCGAGGCTTGCGCCTGCGCCTGGGACGTGTGCCGCGACGATTGCGCCGTCGCAGTGGAAATCAGTATACATGATCCGCCCGCCAGCGCAAATGCTGGCGGGTTTGCATATCATACCAGGAGCCAACACGGATGCCCAAACTCACCCTCTCGCAACTGGAGCGCCACCTCTTCGCAGCTGCGGATATCCTGCGCGGGAAGATGGATGCCGCCGAGTACCAGGAGTACATCTTCGGGATGCTCTTTCTCAAGCGCGCCTCCGATGTCTTCGAGGCGCAACGCGCCCATATCCTCCGCGAACAGCGCGTCGACTACGGGCGTTCGGAGGCAGATGCCCTCAAGCGCGCCGATTCACCCGCCTTCTACCAGGAGGCTTTCTTTGTGCCGGAGCGCGCCCGCTGGGCTTATCTCCGCGATGATCTGCATCACAACGTCGCCGACGGGCTGAACATTGCCCTGGGCGAGCTTGAACACGCCAACCCGGCGCTCAACGGTGTGCTCGACCACATTGACTTCACCCGGCAGGTGGGCAAGCAGGCGCGCCTCACCGATACGACGCTGCGCAAGCTTATCTTGCACTTCAACCAGGTGCGCCTGCGCGATGAGGATTTCGAGTTCCCCGACATGCTGGGCGCGGCGTATGAGTACCTGGTCAAGTTCTTTGCCGATTCCGCGGGCAAGAAGGGCGGCGAGTTCTACACCCCCCGCGATGTGGTGCGGCTGATGGTGCGCCTGATTCAGCCGCGCGAGGGGCAGCGCATCTACGACCCGTGTGTGGGATCGGGCGGTATGTTGATTCTGGCGCGGGAATATATCCAGCTGACCGGCGGCAACTCGCGCAACGTGCGCCTCTACGGGCAGGATAACAACGGCAGCGTGTGGGCGATGTGCAAGATGAACCTGCTGCTGCACGGCATCCGCGACGCCGACATCGCCCTGGGCGACACGCTTGCCGCCCCTTTCCACAAGGAGGCGGATGGCGAACTCATGCACTTCGATCGCGTGATCACCAATCCACCGTTCTCCCAGAACTACGACCGCGCCGAGATGCAGTTCCCGGCGCGCTTCCGCTACGGCTTTGCGCCAGAGCAGGGGAAGAAGGCCGACCTGATGTTCCTCCAGCACATGCTGGCGGTGCTCAACCCCGGCGGCGTGCTGGCGACGGTGATGCCACACGGCGTGCTCTTCCGCGGCGGGGCAGAGCAGGAAATCCGCGCGGGTGTGCTGGCGGATGACCTGCTGGAAGCCGTGATTGGCCTGCCGCCCAATCTCTTCTACGGGACGGGCATCCCCGCCTGCATTCTGGTGCTGCGCGCCCCGGAGCGCCCTGGCGTCTCCGGCAAACCGGAGGCGCGGCGCGGCAAGGTGCTCTTTATCAACGCGGATGCGGAATTCCGCGCCGGGCGGGCGCAGAACTTCCTGCTGCCCGAACACGTCGAGAAGATTGTGGCAACCTACGAGGCTTTCCACGATGTGCCGGGCTACGCGCGCGTGGCGACGGTGGAGGAGCTGCGCGCCAACGACTGCAATCTCAACATCCGCCGCTATGCGGATAACGCGCCGCCGCCCGAAGCGCACGATGTGCGGGCGCACTTGCTGGGCGGCGTCCCGGCGGCGGAGGTGGCGGCAGCGGAGGGGGAGTGCGCTGCGATTGGGCTGGTGCTTTCGACGCTGTTTGTGCCACGCCCAGATACCGGCGACCGGCGACCGGGAGCCGGTTCCGGTCAACCGTCTTCGGGCTTGGGTCCGGACGAGACCTTCGATTTTGCGCCCACGCTCGCTGTTCGGGCGGATCTCAAACCGCACATCGAGGGCGACGCCGGAGTGCAGGTGGAACGCGCGCGGCTGCAACAGCTCTTTAGCCAGTGGTGGGCGGCGCACGCTGCGTTGCTGGAAAAGTTGCCCGGCGCGGATACGGGCTTGCTCTTTGCGCGGCGGCAACTGCTGGAGAGTTTCGAGCTGCTGTTGGGCGAATCGGCATGGCTGGATCGCTACCAGATTCGGGGCGTCATCGCGGCATGGTGGGGCGAGATCGAATACGACCTGCGGACGCTGGACGCGCAGGGGAGCTTCCTGGCGCTGGTGGATAGCTGGATCGCGGGCCTACGCGCGGCGCTGGAAGAAGGGAATGGCCGCAGCGGGAACGGCGACGACCCGCTGGCGCATCCGCTGGTGGAGCACTTGCTACCGGGCTACCTCGAACGGCTGGAAGCCCTGGCAGCCCGCGAGGCCGAACTCAAGGCGCAGCTGGCTGAGGGAGCGGGTAGTGGCGGCGCGGGAGATGGTGAGCTGGACGAGGACGAAGGTGAAGCGTTATCGCCGGAGGAGCGCAAGGCGCTGCGGCAGCAATTGAACGCGGCGCGCGCGGCGTTGAAGGCATTGGAGCGCGAATTCCTCACGCGGTTGGAGGCTGCCCGCACGGAATTGAGCGAGGACGCGGCGCGCGAGATCGTGCTGGCGATCGAACGGGAGCGGTTGGAGGCGGAACTCGACCGCCGCGCCGCGGCGTGCGTGCAGGCGGTCGTTGCCCGCGTTGAGAACTGGTGGGACAAGTACCGCGTCTCCCTGCGAGAACTGGAGGCGGCGCGGGAGCAGGCGGAGGCGACGCTCGCGGGGTACGTTGAGGAGTTGGGGTATGGTGGGTAATATACCTAGGGGTTGGCGCTTAACAACACTCGGAGATTTGGTTTGTCTAGTGCGTAATGGGACAACTGCATCTCAAATAAGTGAGGGGACGCCTTTTCCAGTTACACGGATTGAGACAATTGCAGATGGAATCATAAATCGTTCGCGAGTTGGATATCTTAAACAACCAGATGATAAATATCTCTTGAAGCATGGCGATATCCTATATAGTCACATCAATAGTTTAGCCCACATTGGCAAAATTGCATTCTTTGACCAGGAAGACGTGCTCTACCATGGTATGAATCTCATGCTAATTCGTGGCTCATCTGACCTCGTATTTGCCAAATTTCTGTTTAGTGTTCTTGCTTCTGAGTATGGTCGGGCTCATGCTAGGCGTGAATGTAAACCAGCTATTAATCAAGTTAGCCTTGCTCAAACTCAGATCCTCGCGCTTCCTATTATGCTTCCTCCCCTCCCCGAACAGCGCCGTATCGCCGCCATCCTCGACGCGGCGGACGAAGCCATCCGCGCCGGCGAACGCGTCATCGCCAAGCTGCGACAGGTCAAGGCGGGGGCGCTGCACGACCTCCTCACGTGTGGGGTGGACGCGCAGGGGCGCCTCCGTAATCCACGGGCGCACCCGGAGCAGTTCAAGGACTCGCCGCTGGGGAGGATTCCGAGGGAGTGGGAGATAAGCCGTATTATAGATATCTCTGTTGGGGGGATCTCTAACGGCTTCTTCAAGAAACCTGAGTTGGTCGGTTCTGGCTATACCCTTATCAATGTTTTGGATTTGTATCAAGATTTCGGTATCGATCTAGGTCTAGTAGAGCGGGTTAGGGCATCAGAGCAAGAACAACAGAAATATGCTGTACAGGCAGGCGATTGCTTTTTCACTCGCAGTTCTCTGAATCTTTCTGGCATTGCCCACTGTAACATCATCCGTGAAGTGACCGAACCCACTTTGTTTGAGTGTCACCTAATGCGAGTGCGACCAAATCAGAAAATGGTGGTTCCTGAGTTTGTTGCTTTGTGGTGTAGATCTTCTTGGGCACACAGATATCTAATGGCGCAAGCCAAACAGGTTACAATGACTACGATAGCACAGCCTGACTTAGCTCCAATGCTGGTGCCATTACCGTCACTAGCCGAACAAACCCGCATCGCCGCGATCCTCGATGCGCACGACGCGCGCCTTCGCGCCGAAGAGGCGGCGGTCGCCAAGCTGCGGCAGGTCAAGGCGGGGTTGATGGAGGATCTGCTCACGGGGAGGGTTCGTAGTAAGGCGCTTTAGCGCCGTTCTTGGAAGACAAGACCACGCTGAAACGCGTGAGCAGAAGAAGACTGCGCTAAAGCGCGTAACTACAAACTAAGTGCGTGACTACGAACAAGAGTGTGTGACGGAAGAAGACCGCGCTAAAGCGCGTAACTACAAACAAAGCGCGTGGCTACAAACAAAGCGCGTGAGCAGAAGAAGACCGCGCTAAAGCGCGTAACTACAAACAAAGCACGTGACTACGACCGAGGTGGGTTGAAGGATGTATGAGTATCGCAAGCTGAGCCTGGAAGAGCGTGAGGCGCTAGTTGAGGAGCGCCGGGCGCGCGGGTTTCCGCTACACGCGCCGCCGCATCCCAACCAGGAGGCAGGGTGTTATTTGCTGACCGCCGCTTGTTATGAGCATCGGAAGCACATGGTGGAGCAGGTGCGCCGCCGGCAGGTGCTGGATTTGCTTTTCGAGCATAGTATTTTACGCGGCATTGAGTTGCGCGCCTGGGTGGTGCTGCCCAATCACTATCATCTGCTCGCTTCTGTGCCAGATTTCACGATTTTGAGCGAGCTTTTCCGCCGTGTGCATGGCGCTACGACGCGCTATTGGAATCAAGAAGAGGGTACGCCTGGGCGCAGGGTGTGGTATCGCTATACGGATCGCGCGATTCGGTCCGAGCGCCATTATTGCACTACGCTCAACTATATCCACTACAACCCGGTTAAGCATGGGTGTGTGGGTTCGCCCTATGATTGGGAGGAAAGCAGTGTGGCGTGGTACCTGGAACACTACGGGCGCGATTGGCTCCGCGATTTGTGGGTGTCGTATCCCTTGCGCGCCTATGGCGAGGGCTGGGATGAGGGTTTGTAGTAAGGCGCTTTAGCGAGGCGCCTTAGCGAGGCGCCTTAGCACCGTTCGGGAGAAGGCAGGGGTACCATGTCAGACAAACGCCAGGTCAGAGTCAATCTCGCTGAGCTCAGCGGCGCGTTTGAATTTCATCTTCCGGGCCGGAATGCCTATCTGGACCTGGAAACAGGCGAGATTATTTGGGTGACCGAGGAGACCGGCTGGCAGCTCGAGGCGCTCTGGGAGGAGCTGCCTGAGGAGGATTCATACCCGCTCGCTGCACTGGAGACGCTCCTTTCCCAGCACGATGAGCTTCCAGATTGGCAAAAGGAGGAGCTGCGCAACGCCGCTCGCGTGGAGGCTGTGGGCAGCAGCCAGTATCTGGATGTTGACCCTGAACCATATAGTGATTACCGCGATATGAAGCGCTTCATCCTGACGCTGGAAGATGAGCGCCTGGCTAACCGGCTGGAAGCCGCTATCCGCGGACGAGGCGCTTTTCGACGCTTCAAAGCGCTTGTGGCGCGCACTCCGTGGCTGCAACAGGCGTGGTACGATTTCCAGGCGCGCCGAATCGAAGCGCGGGTGCAAGAATGGCTGGATTCCGCGGGGATCGAGGCTATTTAGCGGCCTCAGGCGCAATCTGGTGTACTACAGGACCAAAACTGTGGTACAATAAGCACAACAATGTGGCTAAAGTTGTGCTATTAGGAGGTGTGCTATGGTTGAGACTATTCAGTCCACGGATTTACGCCGGCGGGTGCGCGAGGTGCTTGATCGCGTGCGTCTCAAGCAAGAGCCGGTAATTGTGCAAAACTACGATACACCGCAGGCAGTCATTATCCCCTACGAGGATTTTGCAGCCTACAGCGAGTGGCAAACCGGGCGCACAGCGCGGCAAGCCTGGTTGGCCGAGCTCCGCGCTATTGCTGAGGAGGTGAGTGCTCGTGCGGCGCTCACGGAGAATGAAGCCGCTGCGCTGATCGCTGAGGCGCGGGGAGCATAATGCCGCGCGATATGCGCCACATCTTGCGGGCGGTGTTCGATACGAATTTGCTAGTGAGCTACCTGCTTGTCCATCGCCCGCCGCTGGCAACGTTGATTGATGAGGCCCTGGCTCAGGAGCGTTTCATCTTGCTCACCGCGCCGGAATTACTGGCGGAGCTGGAGCGCGTCTTGCAGTATCCCCGGTTGCAGCGTTATTACAATGCGACGCAGCGCGACCGG
>JAKJAC010000170.1:0-255 GCA_022707705.1 Chloroflexota bacterium | reverse complement strand
CATCCCTGCCATCAGCCGCGATCCCGACGACGACCGGGTCATTGCCTGCGCCGTGGTGGGCCGCGCCGACGTCATCGTCAGTGGCGATAAGGACCTGTTGACGCTGAAACAGGTGGGGCGCATTCCTATTCTCACTGCAACGGAGTTTCTCGGGAGATTGCGAGGAGCACGACCATGACCCACAGACCAACCTGGCGGATAGTCTCTTTCTGCATTCTTGCCCTGCTCACCCTCGCCTGGCCCGCGCTGGCGCAG
>JAKJAC010000016.1:19688-35797 GCA_022707705.1 Chloroflexota bacterium | reverse complement strand
GGGCTTCTGGTGCATGCAGGTGTTGCCACCCCCGTTTACTTGCCTTTGCTGAAGCTGTAGCCAATCACTTTCTTGGGGCAGGTATCCACGCAGCTGCCACAGAGGACGCACTCGCTGTGCTCCATCACGCCACGCTGTACCATTCCATTCACATCCAGGCTCATCGGGCAGGCTTGTGTGCAGCGCTGGCAGTTGATGCAGCGCTCTGTCACGGCTTTCAGGCGCAGGGCGGGCCAATTCCCGAGGTTCCGCAGTTTGCGTCCCAGAATCATGAAGGGCGCCATCCAGCAGATGGTGTGGCAACCTGCCCGCCTGCCCACGAAGACGGAGAGCGCCAGGAAGATGCCGATGACGATGTAGTAGATGAAGAAGCGTTCCGGCGCATCCATCGAGACGCCGCTCTCGGTTAGGTGGAAGAAGTTCACCTGGCGATAGCCACCCGCACTAATGGCAGCCCAGGCGATGATGCCCAACCACGGCGCCCAGATAGCCCACTTGATCCAGTTGCCCTGTCTCCCGCGCAGCGGTTTTTCGTTGATGGCGAAACAGGCTTCTCCCAAGCCCCCCATCGGGCAACCCCAACCACACCATAGTCGGCCTACAAAGAGCGCCGCCAGAAATTGTATCCCAAAGACAATGAGGCTGCCGCTGATGATGCCCTGCGCGGCGCCATCAATGATGACATAGGGGGAGAAGTAATTCATGGTAATGGGGAATAACAATAACGAGAGCAGTAACAATGCCTGTCGTATGCGCTGGCGCACCGGTCTCTTAGTCATCACGGTCCTCCCTATGCGTTTACTTCGGCGAGGCAGAGCTTCGTCGTGATACCCTTCCATGCGCCCTCTGCTCAATATGCCTGCAGCGCACCGATATCAGTAAAAGCGTCTGGGGATTTTGAACAGCAGTTGTACCGCGGCGTAACTATTGTGCAAAATTCCCTTTTCGAGGTTTTGTCTTCAGGCGTTACTGGCGAGGAGTATTCAACCACATGAGCGCCTGCATCACCAACTGGCGGTAGGCTGGCAGTGTCCATGTTTTTGCGCTATGACCCAAGCCGATGTAGGCGACGCGCCCTGTACCCTCACGTCGCGTCCACACCAGGGGATGGCAGGTGCGGCGATGTTGCGCCGCCATGTGAATCTCGATGTCGCTTTCATAGGCGTTGATGAAGAGCTCATCCTGGATAGTGAAAGCTTCGACGCCCTGTGTGATGGGGTGTTCGCGGTACAAAGGCATCACGGTGAATTCAGCCTCGGGTGGATGCTCGATGAAATAGCCGCCCAAAAGCCGCCGTAAGCGCTGGCTTTCCTCGCCGATGACGGAAGCGGCATGTAAGCCTAGCAGCGCTCCGCCTCCCTGCACCCAGGTAACGAGGCTCGCCGTCTGAGCGGCGTTGAGGTCGGCAGCCCAGGGACCCGTTTTCCGAGGTCCTCCCAGGCACGTGTTGAGCACTACCACATTTACCTCAGAGAGCGTGGGTTCGGTGAGCGCATCGAAGTCATACGTGGCGCGCACGCTATAGCCCTGCTGTTGAAAGAAGGGGAGCATAACTTCGCGGAAACCTTCGAAGTCGTGGTAGATGCCGCCGAGCAGCAGTAGCATGTTTTTCCCAGATTCGGACATCGAAAATCCTCCACTATGATGTTGTTGTGCAGTCCTAGTGTAGCACAAAATCTGAAGCTTGCCCGAATCTGTCTTTCATGGCACACTAGAGTTGAGCTACCCGATATGATGGTACAGGACAATGCTCGCATCCACTGAGTTGATTGCTGAAAGGGGATGGCATGTCCAGAATCATTTTTCGACCAGAACTGGTGCATCCGACTGTCTTCATTGCCCCAGGTGCTATTGTGGTTGGCGAAGTCTATCTGGCAGAAGGCGTCAATATCTGGTTCAACGCGGTATTGCGCGGTGATGTGGAATCACTGACCCTGGGCGCTAACGTCAACATCCAGGATGGTTGTGTGTTGCATACCTCTCATGGCTACCCACTGTTGTTAGAGGAAGGTGTCAGTGTGGGGCATGGCGCGATTGTCCATGGTGCGAGGGTGAGGCGCAATACTCTGATTGGGATGGGGGCTTTGCTGCTCGACGCGTCGAGGCCTCGACGCGTCGAGGTTGGCGCCGATTGTATTGTTGCTGCCAGCGCGTTGTTACCGGGAGGGAAGCTCTATCCTGCCGGTTCCTTGATCATGGGCAGCCCCGCGCGGGTTGTGCGTGCACTGACCGAAGACGAAATTCAGCACAACCGCGAGGTCGCTGCATCTTACGTCCGACGCGCGCAGCGTTACCGGGAGTAATGGGGGGAACCCTCGGACGCATTTGTTTCACAGGACAATCGGCATTTGTATCGAATTGGGGACTGCCGTACAATACCTGAAGGATTTTGCTGCAAGCGGGTGGCGTAAGCGACATTATTCTCGATACTTTTTGCCTGGAGCGTACTCATGACCTACGATTTCGATAGTATCCTTGACCGACGCACTTCTGACAGTATCAAATGGAACTGGTGTGAGGAGGATGAACTCCCCCTCTGGGTGGCGGACATGGATTTCCGTTGCCCTGAGCCGGTGATTGCGGCGCTTCAGGAGCGGGTGGCGCACGGCATTTTCGGCTACGGCAGCGCGCCGGCAGAGTTACGTGAGGTGTTAGTGGCGCGGCTGGCGGCGCTCTACGATTGGCATGTGGCGCCTGAGGCGATTGTCTTCATGCCGGGTGTCGTCGTAGGTTTCAACCTCGCTGCGCAAGCGCTCGTTCGTCCCGGCGATGGCTTGTTGATGCAGACGCCGGTCTATCCGCCATTCCTTACCACAGCGGCAGATGCCGGACTGCGACACGAATCCATGGAGTTGACCCGCTGCTCTGATGGCAGCTACGAAATAGACTTCGACCGCTTTGAGGCGGCATTCTCACCGCATACTGCCATGTTCCTTTTCTGCAATCCCCACAATCCCGTCGGGCGTGTGTTCCGGAAGGAGGAGCTCGAACGGATGGCAGCACTGTGTTTGGAGAAACGGGTGCTCATTTGTTCCGATGAGATTCACTGCGATTTGATCTTCAGTGGACACCAGCACCGCCCGATTGCCGCGCTTGCTCCGGAGATTGCCGCGCACACCGTCACTTTGATGGCGCCGAGCAAAACCTATAACATTCCTGGATTGGGATGTTCCTTTGCTGTGATTCCCAACCCCGCAATCCGGGCGCGATTCAAAGCCGGGCAACGCGGTGTGGTGGGGCATGGTAATATCTTGGGCTATTTTGCAGCGCTGGCAGCTTACCGCGATGGCGGTCCCTGGCTAGAGGCGGCACTCGCTTACCTTGAAGCCAATCGCGATTTTGTGGTTGCGTATGTGCGAGAACACTTGCCCGGCGTGCAGATCGCTTCTCCGGAAGGGACCTATCTGGCGTGGCTTGATTGCCGCGAAGCAGGGATTCCGGGGAACCCCTACGATTTCTTCCGTGCGCGGGCGCGGGTCATGCTGAACGATGGCGCGACCTTCGGTCCCGGAGGCGCGGGTTTCGTGCGGCTCAACTTTGGCGCGCCTCGGGCGCTGCTCGCCGAGGGACTGGAACGGTTGCGTGCCGCACTGGCAACACTGTAGTAACGCAATTGATCCCCAAATCCCACTTGCCAAATATGCAGGTTTTGAGGTATAATCTAAGGTATGTAAATGGTAGGGGTAAAGCCGTGAGGAGGCTTGCATGTCACTAACCTGTTTCGACTATGCCCGCTCTCATCGGGATAAGTTCCTCGAAGAACTCAAGGACTTCTTGCGCATTCCCAGCGTCAGCACGCAAGTTGAGCACCGCTCGGATATGATTCGCGCGGCGGTTTGGGTTCGGGATCAGTTGTTGGCAACCGGATTTCCGCGCGCCGAAGTGATGCCTACACGCGGTCACCCCATTATCTACGCTGAGTGGCTTGCGGCGGGTCCCAACAAGCCCACAGTGCTTATCTATGGACACTACGATGTCCAACCGCCGGATCCTCTCGAACTCTGGCACACTCCACCCTTCGAACCCACGATCGTGGATGATAGTCTCTTTGCACGCGGCGCTGCTGATGACAAGGGGCAAGTCTTCATCCACATCAAGGCGATAGAGGCATTCCAGCAAACTGCGGGCGCCCCTCCGGTCAACATCAAAATGATCATCGAGGGCGAGGAAGAGATCGGCAGCCCTTCACTCGATCCTTTCATTCGCGAGCACAAGGACTTGCTACGCGCGGATGTGGCTCTCATTTCTGATTCGCACATTCTGGGCAAGGAATTGCCGACCATTGTCTATGCGCTGCGCGGCATGGCATATGTTGAGGTTGAAGTCACGGGTCCCGCGGGTGACTTGCACTCCGGCATCTACGGCGGTGCGGTGCACAACCCTGTTAACGCTCTCTGCGCGATGATTGCCAAACTGCAAGATGAGCAGGGTCGCATTCTGATCCCTGGATTCTATGACAAGGTGCGCGATCTGGAGCCGGAGGAGCGCGCCGAGATGGCGAAAATCCCCTTCGACCGCGAAGTGTGGTTGGCAGAAGCCGGTGTCATCCGTGAGTGGGGAGAACCGGGCTATTCCATCATTGAACGTACGACTGCGCGCCCAACCCTGGATGTGAATGGTATCTGGGGCGGTTACATCCAACCTGGCGCTAAAACGGTGTTGCCAAGCAAGGCTTATGCCAAAATCTCCATGCGTCTTGTGCCCGATCAGAGCCATGAGGAAATCAGCCGTCTGATTGCAGATTATTTCCAGAAGATTGCTCCCCCTGCTGTATCGGTGGAAGTCCGCGACTTGCACGGCGGTGAGGGGGCGATGGTGCGCCGCGATAGTGCCGAAATGGCTGCCGCGTTCCGTGCCTATGCTGCTGCCTTTGGACGTGAGCCTATCTTCATGCGCGAGGGAGGCTCAATTCCGGTGGTGGCGGCGTTCCAGAAGGTGCTGGGAATTGATACGATTCTCATGGGCTTTGGGCTGCCGGATGATAACCTCCACGCGCCCAATGAAAAATTCTCGGTGAGTAATTTTCACCGCGGCATCCAGACCTCGATGTATTTCCTGACCAATCTGGCGGAGCTCTAGAGCCGCCTTGGGACTTGCGTAGGGCACAGCATCTTCTTGGATGCTGTGCCCTTTGTGTGTCACTACATTATGATGACACGCATCTGTGGTAGAAATCTGCGAACGCCTGCGCGGTTACACGAATATCGAAGCGCTCGCGTACGGTGCGCTGCCCCGCTGCTGCGACGGCATGCAGACGGTGAGGTGAGATGACGTTCCCTTGCAATGTTGCTGCCAACGCAGCCCCTATTTCTGCCGCATTGCTCGTGTCCATCAGAAAACCATTTTCCCCTGGAGTGATGTAACTCGAGAGCCCACCCATGCGTGGTCCGAAGACTAATAATCCCGCGTCCATTGCTTCCAGCACGGCGATACCGAATTCCTCTTTGAAGCTGCTGCACACGTAGACGTGCGGCAACGTTGTGGGTAGTGATAGGATCAGGGTGCGCTCCAACCGGCGCACCTCGGCGTTGGAGAGGGCCGGCAGAAAGCAGAAGCACCCGCGCGCTTCGGGATAGCGGGCGAAAGTCGCTTCGATCCGTGCCTGCATGGCGCGCTCAACAGCGTTGGGGGTCTCCAAATTGCCACCAACCAGCGTGAGGTTGTAAGTGCGCCATAGGCCACTTTCAACCCAGGCTTCGACGAGCAGCGATTGTTGTTTGACTGGATGCAGGCGTCCAACGTTGAGCATAACCGGACGCGCCTCAAAGCTCGGATCGAGGCGGTAACCCTGCTGGCAACTTTCGAAGCGGCACATTCCATGGAGCAAAGTGGAATCTTGCTGCTGCTCCGGCGGCGCAACTTCGCCCAGCTGGATTCCCTCCGCGATAAGTACTAGCGGCTTGGCGCGTGTTGCCGGGTCGAGGATGAGCTGTGGAAAATATGCCCGGAGCGCATCAGGCCCCTCACTCGTTGGCATGCCTACAAAGCCATCCGTTAGCGCCACAATCTGGTCGGCAATCAGCGCCCGGGTGAGCTCAAAGGTGAGCGTCTTGGCTTCGAGCCCCTTGACGTTCTCCTTGGCGAAGGCGGGCAGCAAGCGGCGATGTGGGTCGGCAGTGAGCGTGTAGACGGCCCGCTTGCCCCATTTCTTGGCTATCTGTACCGCAGCTCTTGAACCATGATCGGCATAGCGCACGTGGAAGACATCCGGCTCGATACCTAGCGCCCTCAACGCTTGCTCGATGGCGATACGGATTGGTGTCGCCTGCACCATCATCTGATACTGGGTGAGCGTTTGCCCGTAGACGGGGATGTGTACCACCGTGTGCCCCTTCCCGTGATCAAAGGTGAGGGGTGGATCATCCTCTGCAGGGCCGTTGAGCAGCACTAGCGTGGTGACCTGCGCGATGCCGGGTGTTTGCGCCAGCGCATCTCCCAATGCCGCAAGGAAAACGCCCAACCCGCCGCTATCGCCTTTGCCTGCCTGCCCGATGCGGCCAAGAAACATACATTGGGCGATTTTCAATCCCTTGGTGGTAGGGGGAGGACTGGGCGCGCGTAGGGCGGCGATGATATCGCGCAACAGACGTGTGGGCGTGGGCTCGTGTGCCAGGCGCGCGGCGAAGGCGTCGAGCAGGGGACAATCCAGACCACCGATGGCGCCAAGGGTGTTGACGAGTGCCAACCGAAGCGCTGGTTGCGCGCCGGAACTGGCATTAAGGTAGGTGCGCAACGGTTCGATCAGCTCTTCCAGGCGTAGTGCTGCAGCGTAACGAAGCAGCGCCAGCAGCACCGGTGTGTGCGCATTCCATGCAACAAGCAGCGCAGCGATTTCACCTGCGCTCAGCAGGCGTGCGCCGATCTCGGCGGCGCTATCGAGCAGGGTAACCAGTGTTCGTGAGCGATGGCGACGTTCTGCATCATCAAAGGCGCGGCGCAAATGGACGGTGAAGTCAGGGGACAGCATCCCCAGTTCCGCCTGGAGGACGAGGGCGTCTTGCACCAGGGCATCGAGCGTGTCGGAGCGCCCCAATTGTGCCAATAACCATGTTGCTTCTGTGGACGCTCTGTTACGAATTAGACCCCGTAGCAGGGCGGCAAGCTCCTTGTGGGTGAGATTGGTTGCCAACGATTGGACGGCAACCGCGCCCTGTCGCGCCAGTCGCCCCCAGGCGTATTCCTGGAGGGTGAGCCGTTCCAAAATGCCTGTGTGCAGCGGCAACGCCAGGCCCTCGGCTGGCGCGATGGTGGTGAAGGCCTGGGATAGCGCCAGGGCGTGCCGTAGGGCGGCGTAGTCATCGGGCAGGTTGCCCATGGCCCGCAGATAATGAGCCAGATTGGGAATGGAGTTGGGCATGGCTCTGTTCTCACCAGTCATTTCCGTTCACCACACATAGCCGAACTTCTCCATCAGCGCACTAGCCTGACGCCGCCATTCTCCGATAAGGTGATCCATCAAGGCGCTAACTTCTTCTGGCGGGCGCTTCAGCACGGGTGCTAGCGCTTCGAAGACGCGCGCGGGGAAATCCGCGGCGGATGGCGGGCGCCAGCCGTGCGCTACTTTGAGCGCAAGGCTCTGCGCCCAGAATGCCTGCGCGAACCATTCCAGGTCGGCACGGCTGAGTTCGATGCCGTAGATGGCGAGTGTTCGCGTGAGCAGGTCGCTGGCATCCAGCGTGACACCTTTTCCATCCGCGCTGAAGATGACGAAGGTGAAGGCGCATTGGGAGAGCGCGTTGCCCAGAATGCCGAAGCATTCGCGTTGCAGCATCTCCTGAATCACATCGCGGAAGAGCGTTTCAATAGCGACGGGCGACATATCGGGGGATAGCGCGCCGGGTACTTTGTAAATCTGCCCGGAGTAGTGCCCAAAGAAGCGGGAGAAGGGCATGAGGAAGGTCCACGGCGCGTTGGCATGCCCTGGATTGCCGAGCGTGCCCGTCCCGCAGGTGAAGACACGATCTCGCAACGCGGAGTAACGTTCTGCAAGCGCTTGCGGTCCATCGCCCAGGACGCGCAGGGCGGGCGCGGGTTCATCTGCGGAGAGAGCGATGACTGCGCGTTCCGCCGCTTCCAGGTTGCCCAGGTACGCGGGCAAGCCTCGCAGCCCGGCGGGGAGGTCCTCCGAAGGGATGATACCTGCTTCGAGCCCCTCGAAGAGCGCTGCCAAGCCCACGCCCATGTCTATGATGTCGCAGCCCAGTTGCTCCAGGGGGACGATGAGGCGACGGTCCACCTCCTCCAGCAAGCGCAGGCGCCCCTTAAGGGTATCTTCCTCGGGGCGCAGGTCGAGCATGGCAAAGATGGCGTAGGTTGGCTCGAAGTCGTCGAGGAAGCGATCTCGCCCGCCGGGAGCGTAATCCACATCAACCCAGTGCCAGTGCCGGCAGTTGACCTGGCACCAATGGCAACCGGTCTGTCCGGTGCGACTGGCGAGCAGCATCTTGCTGGCGCCGAGGTCGGCGAAGGCGTAGCCCAGGCGTTGGGCATTGCGGGCGGGGAGCGTGGGACGCTTGCCGCTGCCCGTGGCATGCAGTTTGGTCACGGTGCCACCGTCGCGGCAGGAGAGACGCTCGCCGTAGAGGTCCATGAGCGGGCGCAACTCGCGCTCTCGCAGCTCGCGGAAGGCTTCAGCGCGCGGGCCCAGGGCTTGCTCTAGCGTGAGTGGAATCCCGCGCAGCACCAGCGCCGCTGCAAAACGCGAGAGGACGTGCCCTGCGCCGCCCCGTCCGGCGTGATAAAGGCCCTCGACGGCAAGGTTGGCGGTGCGATAGCCCAGACGTGCGCCCTGTCCTAGAGTGAGGATGCTGCCCCGTTCTGGTTGCCCGGCAAGCTCTGCAGCGAGCAGGGCATAATAGGCGCTGCGCTGCCCGGAAGGTAGTTCCGCGGCCGATTTCCACTCCACGGTGAGATTGGGCGCGCACCCGGAGATAACCAGGTAGGCACCGGCAATGGAGGCAAAAGTGCTACTGTTGAAGCAGATAGCATCTAGTCCCAGGTTGAGCAGCTCCGCTGCGGCGCGCCCGCCCACGAAACTGTAGTGCGGGACGCCGGTCAGCGGTGAGAGGTAGCCTACCGTGAGTTTGTTCCCGGCGAGAAAGGGCAATGGTCCTCGCGCCAGGATGAGCGCGTCCGAATTCTCGCGCAGCAGGAACTGGCAAAGCGCCTCCCCGCCCAGGAGGGTTGTATCCTCGCGGGGGTCGTTGCCTGCTTGCCCGGCGTGCAGCGTTCGCAGCCAATGGCGTCTCGCGGTGGGGTCGAGCATGAGAATGCGAATGGGTTTTTGTTGCATAGGTTACCTTATGACCCTCTTCTCCCGCGATGCGGCCGGTAATCCGAGTCATCACCGAAGAAGTCGCCTACCTCTGTGGGGGCAAGGACGCGGATGGCAGCATCGCCGCCCATGGGGCAGTTGTGTTCGCAGATGCCACAGCCGATGCAGAGCTCTTTGACCACGTAGGGCATTTGAATTGTGATGCGCTCGCTGCGGGCATTGTAAACCTCAGCTTCGTAGAGCCAGATGGCTTTGTGCGGTACAGGACAGGCTTCCTCGCAGACGATGCAGGGGATGTTGTGCGCCCATGGCAGGCAGCGACTGCGATCCACGCGCGCTAGACCCAGCGGGATAGTCTGTTTGGTTGCCAGGTCCAGGCGTGGAATTGCGCCCGTGGGGCAAACTTCGCCACAGGCGTTGCAGCGATAGTTGCAGTAGCCCAGTCGCGGCACGAGGCGCGGTGTGAGCACATTGAAGACGCCTCCCTCGAAGAGGCTTGGCTGCAGACCCTGGGTGGGGCACACGCGGATGCACTCGCCACAGCGAATGCATAGGCTCTCGAAATCGGTGAGGGTTGCGCCAGGGGGTCGAAGCAGCTCGGCAGGTTGGCGCTTGTTGATCGGCTCGACGCCGGCAACTGCTACGCCGAGCGCCGCCGCGCCCAGGCCTGCGAGCACGGTTCGCCGCTGCGGGTCATACTCTTGTAGCGGCGCGGGCTTCCAGGTGGGGAGCTGCCAGCGAAAGGCGACGCCCTCGCGGGTGCAATCCACGATGCAATCGTAGCAAACGGTGCACTCGGCAGGGTCGCTGTGGTAGCCTTCGCGCGGGTTGATGGTCCCGGTGGGGCAATCGCCGCTGCACAGGGCGCAGGCAGCGCAGCCCCCACTTACCTCCCGCCGCACCAGGGAGAGCTTGGAGAGCAGCCCCAGCAGACCACCGAGTGGGCAGAGGTAGCGGCACCAGAAGCGCTCAGTCCACCAGTTGAGAGCCACAATCGCGATGAAGAAGAGGAAGATGGGGACGGCGAGGTTGAAGTAAGAAGACACGTCCCGGAAGATGGGGAAAATCACGGCGCTATGCACTGCGTCCAGCACGTCCCATAGGGCATCGAATTGGTAGAGGAATGCTTCAGTCTCGTAGATGAGGAAGCGCAGCGCGGGCAGGATGACCATCCCGGTGGTGCGAGTCATGAGCGTGATAGGATCGAGAAAGAGCAGGCTTTGGTTGCCGAAGAGTGCGGCGAAGAGGATGATGAAGAGCAGGAGATATTTGATGCGGCGCCACTTCTCTGCCGGGGCTTGAAGTCGCGGCGCAGAGCGCCGCAGTGGCTTGCGGGAGGAATGGCGCCTACGAGGCGTGAGCCACTCCAGTACCGTGCCAAAGGGGCAAAGCCAACCGCACCACGCGCGCCCAAAGACCAGCGTTAATACCACTGTGAACGCGGCAAGCCCCAAACCCGGAATCAGCGCCCGTCCCGCCAGTGTCGCCGTGAGCGCGACCAGCGGATCGAGGCGGTAGAAGAAATCCGCCCATGCGCGTTGTGGGTTGAGGAATGTGGCGTAGATGAAGAGAAATAGAAATAGTGCGAGCGCCAGAATTTGGGCGATTTGTCGAAGGCGACGCCACGCTTGTGGTTTCATAGCTTACACCGCCATTTCCTCAATTGTCAGCGCGCTCAGGTCGAGTGAGCCTAGTCCCATCTCGGCAGCAGCTTTGATGAAACCGATGTCCTCGGGCGCGAAGTCAAAGAGCGTGGCGCCATAGGCATCCGCGGCGACGGGATCGTGACTGGCGATGACGGTATTGGTCAGGCGCACATCGTCGAGGTTGCCTCCAGTGGGTCCTCCGCGCATCAACGTGCGCACGGCATCCACCACCGTGAGCTGCGGGCGAATGACGCTCAGCAAGTCGGCGATGCGCTGATGAATGCGAGTGTGCAGCCCTCCAGGATTCTGCGCTACGCCTATGAGGTTTTTTGCGCCGAGGGTGAGTTTGGTCAGGTTGTGGTGTTTGGCGATGGGCACATTGATGACCAAGTCGGCGCGCAGCAGGTCCTGGTAGAGCTCCCACTTCTTGATGTCGCGCCCATTCGGGATATCGGTCTCGCGGAACTTGTGTGGGCTCATCAGCTCCATCTCCCCGCCGGCGGCGGCAACGGCGGCGGCGATGCCGCTGCGTTCGTAGGCGCTCTCGGCGCTGCCCCCGAAGGGCATGTCCATCACACGCACGCGCCGTGCGCCCGCGCCCAATGCCATCCGTACCAGCGCGGCAACGACCTCAGGATTGGTGGTCGCACCGTATTCGGCAGGGTAGTAATCGGTGCAGATATTGGGTTTGATGATGACATCAGCGCCGGAGCTGACGAAGCGTTCCATGCCGCCAAGCGCAGCGAGCGCCGCCATCGTCAATGCCGCGGGGTCGGCGCCCCGCGCCACGGCAAGATAGGCAGCGCCGCGAGGAGTAGCGGTGGGTGCGGGTGCCGGCGGCGTCTCATCCGTGGGTGTGCCTGACGCTTCGGCGGTGGCGGAGGATGGCGTTTCCGCCGCGTTTGTTGGCTCGGATGTTGCAGTGGGACGTGGTGTTGTGGGGGATATGGTTTCGGGCGTCGCGCGCATACCACATGCGGTCAGTACGGCGCCTGCGCCTGTCGCGGCTAACCATTGCAAAAAACGGCGTCGTGTCCAATGATATTCTGGGGTATCCATAATCTCACCTTTCACAAAAGGGCATTTGGTTGCGGTGGAGTATCCAACGGACCTTACACAGGTAGGAGTTCTCAACCGTAGAGAAATGCTGGAAGAGCCAGGAAGACCTCAATATTCTGTGAGTGCTTTGTACTCCTTGCAGTGAAATTCCCTTCTGCCGGAAAGGAGTGCGGGTGTTACAGCTGTCGCAATGCCAGGCTGACTGCGGCAGCCCACGACAGGGATTTGAACTCGCCGCCGTCGAGGGCGGCTTCGACTTCTTCGCGACTGAGGAGCAGCAATTGCTGCTCCTCCAGGTCATCGGCGTGGATTTCTGCTACGCGCACGGCACGCTGCGCGAGGAAGTAATGTGCGTTGCCCGCGCCCCGGTTGCCATCCACAGAGTACTTTCCCAGGGAGGACCATTGTGGGGAGGTGTAACCGGTCTCCTCGCGCAGCTCGCGTTGCGCTGCTGCCAGGGCTTCTTCACCTGGTTCCAAATAGCCGCCCACAACAGCCAGTGAGGTGCCTTCAACAGAGTATTTTGTCTGCCTAAAGCAGAGGAAGCAGCCCTCGACCGTCACGGCGACCACATTGATATAGTCTGGCGTGATGATCCAGGGCCACTCCTCGATAATGCGTCCATCAGGCAGCGCGACGGTGTGGCTTTCCACTGTGAGGAAACGCCCACATTGCAGTATCACTCGTCGCGAGAGCGTTTTCCAGGGCTGCATGGCTAGAATGGGCGTGCTGCAATCCCTGCCAGATAACCAAAGCGCGCTTTGAATTGTTCGACTGAGAGATTCGTCTGCGCTGCCAGACGCTGCCACAGGGCTTCGTCGCTGGCATGTTGTGGCTTTAGCCGAATCTGGAATTTGAGCGAGGATTGATACGCAAAAGAATCAATCCGCACTTTGCGCACCGTTGTGCGCCCGGTCTCCGGGTCCATCATATTCACGAAGGGTAACGGAATGACGCGGTCATCCGCCAGTGCGATGATGGCATCGGTGCCGCCATCGAGCAGGAAATCCACAGCTGCTTCGCCCAGACTGCGGGTGTAGTCAATATCGTAGGCGATGGGGGGCGCGCAGCGCATCTCATAGCCCAAATCGAGGTTGACAATGCCGACGTTTACGCCGATCTCCTTGAGTTGGTCCCGCAAGGTGCGTTTGACGATGTCGGAGAAGTTGATCTCAGAAAGACGAATATGCCCGTGTGCATCGCGTTCTACCGTCTTGAGATCATCCAAATCGTCAGGTTCGATCTCCTCGACCACGCCCTCAGCGACCAGTGCCACACCGTAGGGTTTGTGATCCGCCATCCGCATGAGCATCGAGGTGCATAGGATATCCACGACTTCCTGCAGGCGAATGCGCCGACCTTCCCACTCTTCGGGAATCAGGGTGATGGTCACGCCTGCGCCTTTGCCGATGCCCATTGCCAGGTGCCCGGCTTTGCGACCCATGGTGACGACAAGGAACCAGCGTTGCCCGGTGAGCGCATCCTCCATGATGTTCATCATGACGCGCGCGCCCACCTCGCGGGCGGTCTCGTAGCCAAAGGTTGGCACGCCGTAGGGCAGCGGCACATCGTTATCAATGGTCTTGGGGACATGCACAGTTTGGATCGGGTGTCCTATCTCTTGTGCGAATTTGGAAACCCTATAAGCCGAAAATGCCGTGTCATCTCCTCCGATGGAGACCAGATAGCCGACTCCGGCATCAAGCAGGGTTTGCACTGTTGCCTGCATCGCCTCTGGAGACTTGGTTGGATTTGTGCGCGCCGTGTGCAGAATCGAACCGCCTCGCAGGTGGATGCGGCTTACATCGGCGATGGTCAATTTTTGGGCTTTCAGTTCACCTTTCACCAGATGCGTATAGCCATCCAGGATGCCCAGAACTTCCAGCCCGTTGTTAATTGACTCGATAGTCACGGAATGAATCACTCCATTGATACCGGGGGCTGGTCCTCCGCCGACCACGATGGCTAGTTTCTTGCGATCTTCTTGTGCAATCATGTTGTCTCCTTCTTTTATCTCTAGTGTGCGGGCGCGACATTGCCGCGAAACCAATTAAGGTAAGGGCTCGGGTCCAGACAACCCTTAGGCTGAATTATAGATGTTTTGCTGATTGTTTCAAGTAGCTTCAACCAGTTGCCCATCCTGGCAATTCAATTACAATCGTGAGTGACAGCAAAAAAGAGGCGTTGGCGTGTCGCAAGAACGGATTGTCCGCACTAAACTCATACCACCCTTATTGCACCGGCGTACTTTGGAGCGCCCGCGTGTGTTGGATAAGCTGTACGAGGCGCTTGATTACCGCTTGACTATCGTGCAGGCTGGTACTGGATATGGCAAGAGCACCGCTCTGGCAGCGCTGGCGCAAACCAGTGTAGCCCTCGCCTGGTATCACCTTGAGCGCGAAGACGCCGACCCTTCGATGTTTCTGCCACATCTGTTCCATAGTTTCCACGAGGTGCTTCCGAATCTTGCCGATACACCTCTCGCTGTGCTGGAGGGTTTCGCGGCATACACGTCAGAATCCGGCGCGGCATTTGTGAGTTTGCTGATCAATGCCCTGATCGAGGAAGGTTCTGCGCCGGTTTTCCTGGTTCTTGATGATGTGCACCGGTTGCATACCGCGAAGGACCTGTTGGCATGGCTGGACCGCCTGATTACCTATGCGCCTGCGCGGTTGCACGTGATTCTCTCAACCCGCTATCCTCTGGACTTGCCCTCGATGCTTTCCTGGCGTGTCAGGGGTGAGGTGCTGGAAATCGGGCAGGCAGAGTTGGCGTTTACTCACCAGGAGATTGGGGCGCTTTTTCGAGAGAAATATGATCACGATCTCTCGCCTGAGGTGCTCGAGGCGATTGCGAGCAAGACCGAGGGGTGGGCCATCGCGCTGCAATTGCTGTGGCAGGGTGTGCGCAGCGGGGCTGTGGCTGAAATCCCAAAGGCTTTGGAACGTCTGTCCGGCCCGGGCCAGCAGCTGGTCGCTTATCTAGCGCAGGAAATCCTGGAGCAACAATCCACCGAACTGCAGGCATTTCTGGGAATCACGGCTGTGCTGCGTGAGATGAATGTGCCGATTTGCGATTGCCTTCGCGGCGCTCAAGATAGTGCACAGGTGTTGCGCACGCTGCTGGAAAACAGTCTATTCTTGCTCGATTTGGGTGATGGGCAGTACCGCTACCATCATCTCTTTCGCGAGTTTCTACTGCGACGCCTGGAGCCTATAGAGGCGCAGCGCTATCATCGCCGGGCGGCGCAATGCTTTCAACAACGGGATGATATGGAGTCTGCTGTCGAGCATCTCTTTGCGGCTGGAGCTTTTGAGGAAGCGGCAATGGTGCTCGACACGCTTGGACACACTCTGGTTCGCGCCGGACGCCTGGACCGGTTGCTTGGGTGGCTTAACGCTCTCCCGCCTTCACTATCGCAGGCCCATCCCCGGTTGCTGGCATACTGGGGGGATGTTGCACGCCTGCGTAGTCGCTTCGACGAAGCATTAGGTTGGTACCGGCAAGCTGAACAGTGTGCCCGGCAGGTAAGCGATGGCGTGGCTGTGGGACAGGCGTTGCGCGGTCAGGCGCGTGTATACCTTGATACGGTTAATCCCAGTCAGGCGGAGAGCATTCTCCAGGAAGCGTTGCGCATCTCGGATGGACAGGAAGATCGTGAGACTCGCGCCAATCTCCTGGAATTGATGGCGGAGAACCGCTTGAATCTTGGGCGTCCCGAGGAAGCACGGCAATTGCAGGCGCAGGCGGTTGCCTTGCGTGAAGAGGGACCTGGCGAGGATGAATTGGCAGTGCGGGTGATGTTGCGCACCGGGCGTTTGGAGCAGGCATGTCAGGCTCTGGAGCAGGGAATTGAGCATGAGCGTCATGATCCGGTGCACCGACCGCGGGCACACCGGGAGACGCTGTTGTTGCTCTCTCTCATTTTGTCCTTACAAGGTGAAGGGGCTGAGGCATATCGCTATGCTCTTGAGGGCACCGAGCGCGGACGCGCGCTGCATTCTCCTTTCGTCACCGCGGTGGGCTATATGCGCCAGGGACATGCCTGGTTGTTGCTCAACGACCCCCGTAGCTATGACGAGGCCTGCCGTTGTTTTCGTGAGGCGATTCGCTGGAGCGATAGGCTGGCA
>JAKJAC010000016.1:0-19669 GCA_022707705.1 Chloroflexota bacterium | reverse complement strand
CGCCTGCGGGTGGAAGCCTATTGGGGTCTCACGCGCGCACATGGTTTTCACGGGGTTTTGGATGGGGCTGAGCGGGCGGCGGCGCAGGGTATTTCTCTGGCTGAGCAGGCGGGCGATGCCTGGATTGGGGGATTGATTCGCGTCTCTTTGGGCGCGACCTATGTGTTGGCGCGAAAGGTTGATCTCGCGGCTGAGTGGTTGGCGCAGGCACTCAATGTTTTCCACGAGTGTGGGGATACCTACGGGCAAGCGATTACGCGCTTGTGGCAGTGCCTGTTGTGGCAGGATGCCGAGGACACCCTCAGGCTGACGCGCGGTCTGGAACTTCTGTTGCGGTTGGTCCGCGAACAGCATTATGAGGGTTTGCTCACCCAACAAACCCTGCTGGGGCCGCGCGATCCCCGCCGGATAATCCCTTTGCTCCTTTATGCCTGGGGGTCGGATATCGAGCGGGCTTTTGCCGGGGAGCTATTGGCGCATTGGGGCATAGCGGGGGGCGCGTTCCATCCCGGTTTCCAGCTGCGGGTTCAGACTTTGGGCGCCTTCCGAGTGTGGCGTGGTTTGGAAGAGGTGAGCCCTCAGGAGTGGCGCCGGGAGAGCGCACGGCAGCTGTTTCAACTCTTGCTGGGTTACCGGCGGCAGCTACTTGAACGCGACCAGATTCTTGAGCTGCTGTGGCCCGGTCAGGAGCCTGAAATTGCGTTGCGCGATTTCAAGGTGGCGCTCAGCACCGCTTTCAAAGTGCTGGAACCAGAACGCAAAGCTAACGCCCCTTCGGCTTTCATTGTGCGTGAGGGCACTCTCTACGGATGGCGCGCCGATGCGGATGTGATTTTAGATGTCGAGCAGTATGAGCAGGCTATCGCCTCTGGTGATGCGCTTTGGGCGCGTGAGCCTGATGCCGCTTTGGTGCAGTACCGGGTAGCTCTGGCGTTTTATCAGGGGGACTATCTTCAGGAATATCCCTATGCTGAGTGGGCGGCAGAGGAACGCGAACGGTTGCGGGGACTTTATGTGCGAACAGCAGAGCGGCTGGCGCAGGTGCTCGCGGAACGTGGCGCGTGGGCAGAGGTTATTGAGGTTTGCGAGGCGCTGCTGTTGCGCGATAATTTCTGGGAAGAAGCCTATCGCTTGTTGATGACAGCGCAGGCCCGTTTGGGAAATCGTCCTCAGGTTTTACGCGCCTACCAACGCTGTGTGGATGCGTTGCGCGAGGAGCTGGACGTGGCGCCATCTGAGGAGACAGTGCAGGTGTATGCAACGGTGAATGTAGATTGAGAATGCGTTAATAGGTCCTTCTTGCGCTAGAAATGTGATTTCTGATTGCCTCGCCCTAAAGCGAGGCTTTTTGTTGCCTGGCACTTCGCACGCATACATCCGGTGTGTAACTTTCTGGTAACTCCTGTTTGGTATGATGATAAGGTACCTGCAATAGAATCGAGAGCAGTGGGTTCTCATCACCTGCTCATCATTCACTGCTCATCTATCATCATTTTGAGGAGGCAACAGATGCGCTTGAAGGATAAAGTTACCCTCATTACCGGTGGGGCGTCGGGTATCGGTAAGGCTGCCGCCGAGACCTTTGCCCGGGAAGGCGCGAAGGTCGTCATCTGCGATGTCAACGAAGAAGCCGGCAAGGCGTTGGTTGCGCAGCTGGGCAACGATGCGACGTTCTACAAAGTGAACGTGGCCGACCGGCAGGAAGTGCAGGCGTGGGTGGACGATGTCGTCGCGCGTTATGGACGCGTGGATGTGCTGATCAATAACGCAGGCATTACCCGTGATGGGCTCTTCGTCAAGATGAAAGACGGCGAGCTCGTCAAGCAAATGGAAGAAGCGGCTTTCGATCTCGTGTTGGATATCAACCTCAAGGGTGTTTTCAATTGTGCACAGGCTGTGGCGCCTTATATGATTAAGCAGGGCGCAGGCGTTATTCTCAATGTCTCTTCTGTCGTGGGGCTGTATGGCAACTTTGGACAGACCAACTACGTGGCAACCAAGGCGGGCGTGATTGGAATGACCAAGGTGTGGGCGCGCGAACTGGGTCGTTTTGGCGTCCGGGTCAATGCCATTGCGCCGGGCTTCATTGCGACCGAGATGGTGCAGAAGATGCCGGAGAAGGTGCTCGAAGACATGAAAGCCAAGACCCCCTTGGGACGCCTGGGCAAACCTGAGGATATCGCCAACGCTTTTCTGTGGCTCGCCAGCGATGAAGCTGCTTATGTTCATGGCACTACCATCAGTGTGGATGGCGGGATTGTGATTGGTACGTAGGCAGGCAGGTAGTAAGGGAGAAACAAGTAAGGAACAAGAAGCTTGGAACAACAAGTTTGGAACAAGCTGTGTTCCTGCAATCTCACTCATACCTATTACCTTGAGTACGCATTCCTAAACAGGAGAAAGAGTGATGACCAAACACGCGACGATTATTGGTACGGGACGTTGCATCCCGCCCATTGAGATGAGCAACGAGAAATATGCAGCACTGCTGGCGGAGACTAATCCCAAATTGGCTGATGTGGTGGGCAAATTCGAAGCGAGCAGCAACATCAAGACGCGTTGGTACGCTCCTGACGATTGGGCGACCTCTGACCTGGCGGTCGAGGCGGCGAAGGATGCGCTTGCCGATGCGGGTATCAAGCCCGAAGATGTGGATTTGATCATCCTGGGCACAGATAGTCCCGATTATGTCACCCCGGCAACCTCTGTGGTTGTGCAGCACAAGCTCGGCGCGGTGAATGCTGGCACTTTTGACGTGGGTTGCGCCTGTGCCTCGTTCCCTACGGGGCTGAATATTGCCTCCGGGCTGCTGGCGACCAACCCTCACATGAAATATGTCCTTGTCATTGGCGCCTATATGATGCACAAACTCGCCGATTGGCAGCGCGATGTGATGGCTTTTTTCTATGGTGATGGCGCGGGCGCGGCGGTGCTCACTGCCGCTGACAAACCCGGTTTCGTTACTTCCACGTTCTTTGCCGATGGCTCGTATCACAAACACTGGGGCATCTATTCCGGCGGCACTTTTGAACCGGCAACGCCCGAAAGCGTTGCGGCGGGCCGCACCAAGGTGCGTCTCATCCAGGCATTCCCACCCGAAGTCAACAACGTTGGTTGGCCCCAACGCGTGCGGGAGCTTGTCACGAATGGTGGTTTTGCTATCGAAGACGTGGATATGATCATCTTCACACAAGTGCGTTACAACAGCATCGAACTGGTGATGGGTGAGCTGGGATTGCCGTTGAGCAAGGCGCACTGGATTATGGATAAATGGGGTTACACCGGCTCCGCCTGTTTACCCATGGCTTTCGATGACGCGCGCAAACAGGGCAAGGTTAAGTCCGGCGACCTGGTGCTCTTCATTGGTTCCGGTGTGGGTTACAACCAGGCTGGGTCAGCCTTTATCATGCCATAGGTCAGGAGTCGAGAGTCATGAGTCTCGGCTCCTGACTCCCGGTTTTGAATGAGGGGGTGCTATGAACTTCAAATCCATGTACGCCGAAAAACTCATCTCCATTCCCGATGCTTTGGGGATGTTGCGTTCCGGGCAGCGAGTAGTTGCTGCGATGTGCGCCTCGGAACCGGTGGGATTGCTCTCGAATCTTGAACATCATGCCGACCGCTTGGAAGATGTCCATGTTTTCATGTGTTTACCGATGCGCCAATACGGCTTTTACACGAAGTCGGAGATGGCAGGACATTTTTTCCTCGAAAATTGGTTCTACGGTGTGCCCGACCGCAAGGCACACCCACTGGGCATGGTCTCTTATGTCCCCAACAACCTCCACCGGGCAGGCAGTGATCGCATCCATGCGGGAGGGCTGAATGTCTTTTGGGGTACGGCAACCCCACCTAATGACCGTGGCATTATGTCGCTTTCGACCTCTTTGGTCTTCGAACGACAATTGCTCGATGCGGCAGACCTCGTGGTTCTGGAAATCAATCCTAACCTGCCGTGGACGCTCGGCGACACGCAGATCAGCTTGCGAGATGTGGATTACGTGGTGGAGCACGAAACTTCCCTGGTCACACTGAATCCCATTGAGCCCGCCGATGTGGAAGCGACCATCGGGCGTTACATCGCGGAGCTCATCGAAGATGGCGCCACCATCCAGCTGGGCATCGGTGGCATCCCCAACGCCATTGCTCAGAGCCTTTACGAGAAACACGATTTGGGTGTCCATACCGAGATGTTCACCGATGGCATGGTAGACTTGTTCGAGGCGGGCGTGATTACCGGGCGGAAGAAGACCTTATGGCCCAATAAACTGGTCGGCGCTTTTGCTCTTGGCACCCAGAAGCTCTATGACTTTGTTCATAACAATGTGGCTGTGGAGTTCCAGCAGGGCAAGGTGACCAACGACCCTTACGTAATGGGCCGCAATACCAAGATGGTAAGCATCAACACTGCGCTGCAAGTGGATGTGCTGGGACAGGTCTGCTCGCAGAGCATCGGCAGCCGGCACTTTAGCGGCACCGGTGGGCAACTGGATACCCATCGCGGTGCGCAGATGTCGCCGGGTGGTAGAGGGATTATCGCCCTACGTTCCACCGCGAAAGATGGGACGGTCTCCACCATCGTGCCGCAGCTAAGCCTGGGCGCGGAAGTGACAGTACCTTCTCACGATGTGGATACGGTTGTAACTGAGTTCGGCGTCGCCGAACTGCGCGGGCGCTGTCTGCGCGACCGCATGACGGCGCTCATCGGAATCGCCCATCCGGATTTCCGTCCCTGGCTGTGGGATGAAGTCAGACGTTTGGGTATTTAGCACTTACATCTTTCGGCGGGAAGCCCGATTCCTTTCATATGGAGGCAACCATGAGCGATATCCTGGGTAAGTGGGAGCAACCGGCAGGTCAACCCTTCGCCGGATTGTGGTTTGAGTTCAAGGCGGATGGAACGTTCCAAGCGGCGCTGGAGTCCATGGGTATCTTCTCTGGCGGGACGTATTCCGCGGTTGACGGCAAGCTCGACATGGAACAGACGGAGCATACGTTGGGGCTTCTTGGCAAATTCGAGGGGCTTTACGCCATCGAGGGTGATACGCTCACCATGGCGCTCAACAACCCCGGTGAAACGCGCCCTACGGATTTCAAGCATCCTAACACGCGAATTTACAAGCGAACCGGTTGATAGGCTCGCCGCGTCAGCCGCTTTTGCTGACCAGTTTTCGATTGGTGGCTTTGAGTCTGGTGTTTTGTAGAGAAAGGAGAGTATGATGGACAGGCCTGCACCTTTATCCGGTATAACGGTTCGTATGGTGGAGACACCTCGCCTGGCGCAACACGTCTATTTCTCTGGACCGGAGGATGGTGTTCCAGTTATTTTCCTGCATGGCAACTTCTCCGCGGCGCTTTATTGGGAGGAGACGATGCTGGCGTTACCCACGGGTTTCCGCGGTATCGCGCCCGATTTGCGCGGCTACGGTTGGACGGAGGACAAGCTTGTAGATGCCACGCGCGGGATGCGCGAGTGGACAGATGATCTGGTCGCATTGATGGATGCTTTGGGCATCGAGGCAGCGCATTTTGTGGGCTGGTCCATGGGCGCGGGCATTCTCTATCGCTTTATTGCCGACTATGCTGCACGGGTTCTCTCTGCCACCTTCATCTGCCCGGTCTCGCCCTACGGTTTTGGTGGCACCAAAGACGTCGAGGGGCATCCGTGCTACGCTGACTTTGCGGGGTCGGGCGGTGGCGTAGTCAACCCCACCTTTGTGCAGTTGATCAAGGAAGGCGATCGGGGAACGACCGACCCCAATTCGCCGCGCAATGTCATCAACGCCTTTTACTATAAGCCGCCGTTCCAGGCTGCGCGCGAGGAGGATTTCCTCACTGGCGCATTGATGGAAAAGGCTGGCAACGATCGTTATCCTGGCGACTTTGTCCCCTCACCCAACTGGCCCAACGTGGCGCCGGGGGTGTTAGGTCCGGTGAACGCCTGGTCGCTCAAATACATCGGGCAGGATGCGCAGGACTTTCTGGCGGCTACACCCAAACCCTCCATCCTTTGGGTGCGCGGCGATAGCGACATGATTGTGGGCGACATGTCTATGTTCGATTTCGGCGCCTTGGGCAAGCTCGGTTTCATTCCCGGTTGGCCTGGTGATGAGGTCTACCCCCCGCAACCGATGGTTAGCCAGACCCGCGCCGTGTTGGAGCAGTACGGCGACTTTGAGGAGCACGTCATCGCGGATACCGCGCACAGCCCGCACATCGAAAAACCCGCGGAGTTCAACGCGCTATTTCATGCGTTTATCAAGAAGTAGAGGAGTGGGGAGTAGAGAAGTGGGATGTGTGCGGTGAGGGGTGAGACTCCAAAGCTGTTTCAGCAAAATGAGGTTTACCTTTCTACTCCCTACTTCCTACTTTCAATTTCAACGAGACGACTATGCCAACGCTAGAAATCAACGGTACTGAGATCTTCTACGAGCTCCACGGACCCGAGGATGCTCCTGTGGTTGCGTTGATCAACGGTGTGTTGATGAGCACTCCCAGCTGGGGGTATCAGACCCCGGCGCTGGCAAGCCGCTATCGCGTGCTATTGCACGACTGTCGCGGGCAAGGGCAGTCCGCTCATCCCACCGGACCCTATTCGATGCGACAACACGCAGATGACCTGGTTGCCTTGATGGAGGCTCTGGGAATCCAGCGTGCACATATCGCGGGCATTTCTTACGGGGGCGAAATCGCGCAGTTGTTGGGAATCCATTACCCGGAGAGAGTGCGCTCGCTGTTCCTCTCCTCTACTGTAAGCGAGGTACATCACTTGTTGCGCGCCAAAATTGAGGCATGGATGGCAGCGGCAGAGCGACGCGACGGTGCGATGCTCTATCGCGCTTCGGTCGCCGATAACTTCAGCGAACCCTGGTTGGTCGCGCACCCGGGTTGGGCGGAAGCCTCCATTCCCCGCTACGAGAAGCTGGATTTCGATGCCGTGTTGAACCTCTGCCGGGCTTTTCTGGGAATTGACTGGACAGCAGAGTTGCACCGCATCACCGCGCCGGCGCTGGTGGTTGTGGGAGAGCTAGACACTCTAAAGCCACTTTCGCCGTACAGCCGCTTGCTTGTGGAGCACATTCCCGGTGCACAGCTGCTCATTTTGGGCAATGCCGGGCATGCCTGTTGCATTGAAACACCGGCGGCCTGGAATGCGGCGCTCCTGGGATGGCTTGAAACGAATCATCAGGTGTGAAAGCGGTCTTCAGGCGGTTGGGGGCACCCTCAATTGCTTTCAACTCGAAATTCTATGAACGGAGGATCTATGGCGAGAACCAAACTGAGTCGTGGTGTTGCGGTCGTTGGGGCGGGGATGAGCAAGTTCGGCGCCTTCCCGGGCCTGGCGACCCGTGACCTGTTTGTGGATGCCTTCAAGGAGATGCTGGCATCTGTTGATAAGGGCTTGGATGCTCGTGATATCGAGGCGCTCTACATTGGTAACTTCAGCAGCGACCTTTTTGAGGGGCAGGCGCATGTCGCGCCGATCATGGCGGACTGGGTGGGCTTAACACCGCGCCCGGCGACACGGGTCGAGGATGCGTGCGCCAGCAGCGGCGTCGCGCTTCGCGAGGGCATCATCGCGATCGCTTCCGGTTTGTACGATATGGTGCTCGTCGGTGGCATCGAAAAGATGACGGACCTACCCACGGCGCGTGTCACGGATACGTTGGCGACCGCTGCCGATGTGACCTATGAAACGCCAGCAGGTTTCACTTTCCCGGGGTTGTATGCCTCAATGGCGACGGCTTATATGGCAGCCTATGGCGCCCCTCTGGAGGCCTTCCTGCGCGTGGGATTGAAGAATCATGAGCATGGCGCCCTCAATCCCAAAGCGCAGTTTGGTCAGCGCATCAGCGACATCATGGAAGCGCGCAAGGCTAGCGCAGCGAAAAAAGGTAAGCCCATTCCCACCTGGGTGGATGAGATGGCTTTCCTCATGGACGAGCGCGCCAACCCCACCATCGCCTGGCCCATGCGTCTCTATGATTGTTCACCGATTTCGGATGGTGCGGCAGCCGTGCTGTTAGTGAGCGAGGAGCTGGCGACCCGATTCAGCAACGCGCCGCTCTATGTGGTGGGTTCAGGTCAGGCTAGCGATGGCGCCACCCATGACCGCCCTATCCTCACGGGCATACCGGCAGCGCAACGCGCAGCGCAGATGGCTTATGCCATGGCTGGCATTACTCCTGCGGATATTGCTTTGGCTGAGGTGCATGATTGCTTCACCATTGCCGAAATCATGGCAACCGAAGACCTGGGTTTCTTTGCGCCGGGTGAGGGTTGGAAAGCTGCTATCGAAGGGCGTACGGCGCGGACAGGGGATCACCCCATCAATGTCTCCGGGGGCTTGAAGTCTAAGGGGCATCCGGTGGGTGCTTCGGGCGCAGGGCAGGTTATTGAAATTTGGAAGCAGCTGCGCGGAGAAGCAGGTGTCAGGCAGCTGCCGGGGTCGCTCCGTTTTGGGCTCACCCACAACGTTGGCGGAACGGGGCAGACTTGCGCTGTCCACATTTTTGAGCGGAGGTAGACCATGAGCGAGATATCCTTTACCGGCACAGCGTTCTATGAATTCTTGAAGGAGCACAAGCTCATGGGGTCGCATTGCCCTCATTGCGGGACGGTCTATGCACCGCCCCGACCATTCTGCCCGACTTGCATGGCGGCAGACCTGGAATGGGTGGAACTTTCGGGCGCGGGAAAACTGGCGAGCTACAGCGTCATTGCTATTGCACCGACAGCGATGCTTGAAGCCGGTTATGGGCGTGAAAATCTTTATTGTTCCGGCGTAGTTGAATTGGCTGAAGGTACCCGCATCAGCGCGCAGATTCTTGGGGTGGATGTGGCGCATCCTGAGAATATTGTTATCGGAACGCCGGTCAAAGTCGCTTTCATCGAGCGTGGTGAGGGCGAGGCGCGGAAGACGTTTTTAGGCTTTGAGGTGATCGCGTAGCCGCAAACGCCTTCACCTGGTAATAGGTATCGGGTCAGTGATTTTGAAGTCGTGATTTGTAGATTTTAAGGAGGAGATCCATGAAGAAGCTTTCTAGTGTATTGATGTTGATTGTGTTGTTGGGGGGGCTGCTTAGCGCGTGTGTTGAGAAGGTGGAACCAACCGCCACTCCCGAGCCCACGACGGCTGCTCCCACGACCGCTGCGCCAACCGAAGCAGCGCTTGGTGAGGTTCTGAAGATTGGACAGATCTCAATGCTTTCTGGTGTGATGGCGCTTTACGGGCAGCAGCAGACCCGTGGCTTTGAGCTGGGCCTGGAGTATGCCTCTGGCGGCAAGCAAGATGCGCAAGGGCGCTGGATTATCGCGAACCGTCCGGTGGAAGTGCTCACCCGCGATGACGAGGGCAATGCGGAGAAGGGCGTTGCGGCGGCGCGCGAACTGATCGAGAAAGAAGGCGTCGAGATTCTGCAAGGACCGGTAAGCTCGGCGGTGGCAGTGGCGCTGACGACGGTAGCCCAGGAAAACAAGATCGTGTTGATGATCGATCCGGCAGCTTCGGCATTCCCGACTGGACCGAACTTCAATCCTTACGTGTTCCGCACCAGTCGCACGAACTATGATGACGTGCTTGTTATCGCCAAGTATCTGGTGGAGAACGTCGGTTCGAAATTCGCACACATCGGTGTGGATAATGCCTTCGGGCAGGGCAGTGGTATCGCGTTAGCCTACGCTGTAGGGCAATATGGCGGGCGCGTGGTGGATGACATCTATGCGCCTTTCGACACTACCGACTTCACGCCTTACATTCAGCAGGCGATGGACTCCGGCGCGGACTGCTTGTTCCTAACCTGGTCGGGCACGGGTTATGTGACCCTGTTCCAGCAGCTTTCCGATCTGGGTGCGCTGGAGGACATGACCGTGGCCACGGGTTACGGTGATAATGCCTCCTTCGCTGCCGTCTACGGCGCTGCTTTGGGGCAGATTGGTCTCAACGTCTACCACTACACTGTCCCGAACAATGCCATCAATGACTGGTTGGTCAAGCGGCACCTCGAGGAGTACAAGGAGCCTCCTGATCTCTTCACCGCTGGTGGTATGGCTTCGGCGATTGCGTTGGCAACTGCCCTGGAAGCGACAGGTGGCGATGCTACCGGTGATGTTTTGATCAAGGCGCTTGAGGGGCTGAAGTTCCAGGGTCCTAAGGGTACATACTACATCCGCCCCGAGGATCACGTCTGCGAGCAGCCGATGAACATCCTGAAGCTGGTGAATCTGAATCCAGATTCGGATGGCGACGGCGTCAACGACTACAAGTTCTTCGAGACCGTCTACGTTTCCAAATACGATGAGTTGGGTGTGCCCTGCACGCTGACCGGCGATTACGCCGCCCGCTGTGGGGACCTCGTGACGCCGTAACGGCTTTGGTTTATGGGGAGACGGACACGACTGTGGTGTCCGTCTCCCGCATCCTTATTTATGCTGCGTAATGCGTGCTGCGTACGGCGTACTGTGTACGGCGCGTTACCGTTCGTTTGCTGTATCACGAAATATGAATTACGCATCATGCATCACGTCACATCCGATGGAGGTCAGACTTATGACCGGTGATAGTCCTGAACGCGAAGTCATTCTTGAGGCGCGCAACCTCCGCAAAGAATTCGGCGGGCTGGTCGCGGTAGCAGATGTCAGCGGTAAGATCTACGCGCACACCCTGCATTCCATTATCGGTCCCAATGGCGCTGGTAAGACCACCCTTTTTAATCTGTTGAGTGGAACTATGCCGCCCACACGTGGACAGATTTTTTTCAAGGGTAAGGATATCACACACCAACCACCCTATCGCATGGTTCACCAGGGTTTAGGGCGCTCGTTTCAGATCACCAACATCTTTCCCAGCCTGACGGTGTTGGAGAACATCCGTCTGGCGGCGCAGGCGATGGGACACGATAGCTTCAAACTATTCCAGCATGTTGAACGTTTCCAGCGCTACGAAGATCAGGCTCGTGAAGTGATAGAGGTCGTGGGTTTGCAGGGACTGGAGCTGGTATTGGCGCGGAATCTGGCACATGGGCAGAAACGCAAACTGGAATTGGGCATCATGTTCGCCGGCGATCCCGAAATCCTGCTGCTTGATGAGCCAACGGCAGGCATGTCCTCCGAGCAAGTCCCAGAGCTTCTGGAGATTCTGCAGCGTATCATGGCGCGTGGTGATAAAACTATTGTGCTCGTTGAGCACCGGATGGATATGGTGATGAGTATTTCCGATTTCATCACCGTGATGCACCTGGGGCAAATCCTGGCTGAGGGCACACCTCAGGAGATTGCCGCGAACCCCTTGGTGCAAAAAGCCTATCTTGGCGCCTTGTATGGCGATTTGGGGACAGCATGAGTCGGATGTGAGGAGTAGGGAGCGGAAAGCGTGCAATCAGGGAGCAACGTTTTCAAAGACGTTGGCTGATGCCCTACAAAGGAGTCCTATATGGTTGAACAAGACTTCATTCTTGAAGTAGACGCTATTCACACCTTCATCGGTCAGTTCCATATTCTGGAAGGGGTCACAGTGCAGGTGCGGCGCAATAGCATCACGGTATTACTGGGGCGGAACGGCGCTGGCAAGACCACGACACTAAAATCCATTCTGGGGCTTACGCCGCCCCGCGTGGGGCGTGTGCTCTTCGACGGGCGAGAGTTGCACGGGAAACGCGCCTATGATATCGCCGCGATGGGAATCGGCTTTGTTCCAGAGCACCGCGCCATTTTCCGTAACCTCAGCGTAGCGGAAAACCTACGCATTGCAGAGCGCAAAAAGGGCGATCTTGAACGTAAAGCCGATTTCATCTTTGGGCTTTTTCCCGATCTCCAGCGGCTGTATAAGCTGCCGGGGAACCACCTTTCCGGTGGGCAGCAGCAGATGTTGGCGGTAGCGCGTGCTCTGGTCGCCGATAACAAATTGTTGTTGATTGACGAGCCCAGCGAGGGCCTGGCGCCCGTCTTGATTGAGCAGATGATGGAGGCAATCCGCGAGCTCAGCGTCACCACAACGGTATTGCTGGTGGAGCAGAATTTCCTCATGGCGAGCCGCCTGGCACAGCATTACTATATCATTGATGATGGCAAGAGCGTACACCAGGGGGAGATGGCGGACCTGATACATGATGAGGCGTTGATTCACCAGTATCTTGGCGCCTCGGTCCGGGTTGACACGGGAGCTCCTGGTGGACGTGGAGGTGGCAGATGAAGATAAAAGCATTCTGGCGTGAGAACAACACCCTGCTTGTCGTTGCGCTCATCCTGCTGGTGCTCAGCGTTTTTGGGTCATCCTCGATGGGACTCGAGCCTTTCGTTCGCACGACGCTCTCAGGTTTCACGCTCAGCGCCCTGTATTTCATGGTGGCGGCTGGATTGACTCTGGTCTTCGGCTTGATGGATGTGCTCAACTTCTCCCAGGGTTCCATGTTGATGATTGGTGCGTATGCAGGTTGGCAGTTTTATACCAATCCCACCTTTCTTTTTGGATTGGCGCCGCTGGCTTTCGCGTTGATGGCGGGTTTGGCGATGATGGCGGTGCTTCATCCCGTAGTCTCTAATTGGCGCATTCCTGAGCAATGGCAATCCCGTCTGCGCGCACTCATTATTGTGATCGCTGTGGTGATTGGCGTGTTGGCGGTTGTGGGCCTGGATTTCCGTGGGCTTGCTTCAACCGCGATGGTGGCGACCATGGTTGCGGGTAACCCGCTGGCAGAAGCGACGCCACAGGAACCCCTGGCGAGCTTCTGGATTCGACCGGTGCTGCTCCTCCTCTCTGGTGCGCTCATTGCTCTGGCACAGGCGCGTCCCGGTGACCCGACGGTCGTGGTTCACAAAGATCAGACCCGGCGCAGCGGAATGGTTGTCGCTGGATTACTGTTGTTGGTGGTAGTTGCTACACTGGTGCGCGAATCAGGACCTCTGGCAGTGCTCACGATGAATGGCAATCTGCGCTTTGTTCTGGCGTTGATCGTAGGCGCGTTGGTAGGGGCTGGCTTGGGCGCAGTGATTGAGACCACACTTATCAGCCCGCTTTATGTCCGCCCGCTGTATCAGGTGATTATCACTATGGGCTTAGCTTTCGTGATCTCGGAGCTCATTCAGCTGCTGTGGGACCCTCTGCCCTATGCTATGAGCCGCCCACCAGCCTTCTCGCAACCTGGCAAAGCCGAAAACATCTGGGCATTCTTCCGGGGTGGAAATACCACGGTGGACATTCTGGGGGTGACTTTCCCCAGTTACCGGCTTTTTATCATCGTCCTGGGAGTGCTCATGTTTTTGGGATTGACTCTGGTCCTAAAATATACCCGTTTGGGGATGATCATCCGCGCAGGAGTGCAGGATCGGGAGATGGTGGAGGCGCTGGGTATCAACGTGAAACGTGTCTTCACCCTGGTTTTTGCTCTGGGGACGGGCTTGGCTGCGTTAGGGGGGATCGGCGCTGCGCCGTTCGTCCCGGTAGAACCGGTCATGGGCGACCGATATCTCATGCAGGGTTTCATCACCGTGGTCATCGGTGGTATGGGCAGCACCACAGGCGCGGCAGTGGGGGCGTTATTGTTGGGTTTGGCACGGGCGTTTGGCGATTATCTGGCGCTCAAGTTTAGCCTTAGCCCTGCTATTTCAGAAGCTTCGACGGTGATCATTATGGCAATTGTGTTGCTTGCGCGCCCCGCGGGGTTGCTCGGCAGGAGGGAGTGACGTATGAGCGAGAAAGCGGAAAAGCGAGTGAACGGAAAAACGGGTGCTCCGCTGAGCTGGATCAAGCAACATTGGGGCGAATTGGTGGTGGTTGCGGGGCTAATCTTGTTTCCCTACGTATTTAGCCTATTGAGCGGCACTTCGGTTAGTCAGGGCGCCACCAAATTCTGGCAAGGGCAGCTGATTGTCATGTTCATCATGGCGGTCTATGCGATGAGCTATGACCTGCTGCTGGGGTATACGGGCATCCTGTCTTTCGGTCATGCTGCGTTTTTTGGTGGCGGGGCGTATGCAATGGCGCTATTTCTTACCCATGTCGCACCCAAGGTTACGGGAAGTTATCGTATCATGGTTGGCGGTATCAACATTGCGGATTTGCTGATGGTGCTGGTGGGTTTTTTGCTGGCGGTGCTGGTAGCGGTGCTGCTGGGCTTGCTGTTTAGCGCGGTTTCCTCGCGCGTCAAGGGCGCCTACTTTGCCATGATTACTCTGGCAATGGGACAGGCGATCCACATCCTTTCTAAGGCGACTGACTTTGTCGAATGGACCGGCGCCGATGAAGGCTTGCATGGTGTGCCGGTTCCAGTCTGGCTTAACCCCACCCAGTTCCGGCTCCGTTTCTACTTTGTGGCGTTGGCGTTTATGCTGATCATGTATCTGGTCACCCGTCGTATCGTCAATTCTCCAACCGGGCGGATCTTTGTGGCGATTCGCGAGAACGAGAGCCGTGTACGGATGATTGGGTACAATCCAGCTGTATACCGTTCAATCGCCTTTGTTACTGCTGCCGTTATCGCCGGTTTGGCCGGCGGATTGTATGCGCTGTGGACGATGAGCGCGACCCCATCCATGACCTCTTCCGCGTTGACTATCAATGCGCTGATTATGGGAATCCTTGGCGGTATTGGTACCCTTATCGGTCCTATGCTGGGGGCAGTGTTGATGGAATTCCTGGGACACTTTTTCTATCAATGGTTTGGCGCGCGTTGGCCCCTCGTCTTCGGTGTTCTCTTCGTCCTGCTGGTGCTTTTCTTGCCGTATGGCATCGTGGGAACCTGGCGTTTGCGACGGCTCGAGCTACGTCAGGGATGGCAGCGCTTTTTGCGACTGCTTAAGCCTGAAAAGGAGTAAGGTCCGCTCGTAGTGAGTTGTTACTTGATCAGGGGCGTATGGTGCGCAGGCTTGCTTTCCGCTCGCGCCATGCGCCCTTTTCTTTTTGCCGGGCGCTGGTATATTGAATCTGCCATGAATTACCTTTTTGCTGTGGAGCGACCGGATTATTCTCATCTTGCCAGCGGACATGTGTTTTACAGTCTGCCCGGGCATCCAGCTTTCCCTGTACGGCTTGCCAGTGAAATCTTTCAGCGTTGCCTGGCATGGCGCCGGCGCGCGGGAGAGATGGCGCCATGCACGTTGTTCGATCCCTGTTGTGGCGCAGGTTATAGTTTGAGCGTCATCGCTTTTTTGCACCGGACCACTTTGCGAGAAGTGATCGGCGCCGATGTAGATATCAAAGCCGTAGAGTGCGCCCGGCGTAATCTCTCATTGTTGACGCTCGAGGGTTTGGAGCGGCGGCGCGCGGAATTGGAAGCGCTGTTGGCGCGCTTTGAGAAAACTTCGCACGAGGAAGCCCTGCAGAGTGTTGCTTTGCTCCGCGAGCAACTGCTTGCAGAGCAATCCTTGTCTCCGCTTGCAGCGTGGGCTTTCCAGGTAGATGCAACCAGCGGCGAGGCATTACAGGAATGCCTGGCGGGGCGTGCTGTGGATGTGGTCTTCTCAGATATCCCCTACGGCCAACACTCGCATTGGGCAAGCGACACCCCATCCGGGTCATTGTACGCTATGCTCGAAGCGTTGCTGGTGGTATTGACCCCTGCAGGGCTGGTCGCCATCGCAGCTGATAAGGGCGTTAAACTTGCTCACCCCCGCTATCAGCGGTTGGAGCAATTCCAGGTGGGCAAGCGACGGATCGCTATCCTCCAGGCGCGGTAGGCGTGACCACTTTTTTGCCAGACCGCGCTCTGAGCTAACTGTCCAGCATTCTCCTCCTGTGCTTCATTTTTCGGCACCATTGTACCCAGGTACAAGCCATAATTCGTTCATCCGCCTGATGACAGAATATGCAACTCGGGTTACAATCAAGATAGTCTAGAACAGGGAGATGCTTATGGCTAATCTAAACCGTCGGGTAAACCTCCGTGTGTCTCATAAACTGACGTTGACTTACAGCCTGGTGGGGTTGCTCACTTTGTTGATTGCTCTGTGGCGCCCCTGGGTTGCAGCACTGTGCTGTCTGTTGCTGAGTCTGGTTCTGGGCCGGTTGGGATCCCGGCGCTTACAGCGTGCCCTTGAGATTTCCGAAGCCTGGTTGCGGGGGCACTTGGGATTACGCATCACCGATTCCGTATCCGATGACTTTGGCTTGCTCACCGCGCAGTTGGATGTGCTGGCGGCACATCTCAAAGAGGATGAGGAAGACCTGGAAGTGCTACGTGAGCACAATGTGCGTTTGACAGATCAGGTGCGGGCGCTGGCGGTGGTGGAGGAACGGAACCGGTTGGCGCGCGAATTGCACGATAGCGTCAAACAGCACCTGTTCAGTCTGACGATGACGGCGAGCGCCATTCGCGCTCGTTGCGGTGGTATGCGGGCGTTGCCAGAAGACCTGGCGGAGATGCTTGAGGAGATCGAGCGCGCTGCTCAGGCAGCGCAACGCGAAACGACGCGACTGATTGAGGATTTGCGCCCCGGATCCATCGGCGAGTTGGGGTTGATTCGCGCCTTGAATGATTACAGTCTGTTGTTTGGTGCGCAGGAGCATCTGCTCATCTACCTCGATGTGGAAGGGTCGGATCAAGGATTGCCATCGCTGGTAGCAGAAGCGCTTTACCGGGTTGTGCAGGAAGCGCTGCATAACGTGGTTCGCCATGCGCGCGCCACCCGGGTGGATATTGCCTTGCATTGTCTGCCCGCTTCGGTCTCTTTGCGGGTTACCGACAACGGTGTCGGCTTTGATACCAGTACACCGCACACCGGTTTGGGTTTTGCCAGTATGACTGAGCGTGTGATGGGTGTGGGTGGGCGGTTGATGGTCGAGAGTGATCTGGGGCGCGGCACTACCGTTAGCGCTGAAGTGAATCTGCCTGACCGGCGCAATGCGCTCGTGGCAGGAGCTGGAGCGCCACAATATCATCCGGATGTAAGTCCTGAGAATTGGGCATGGTTGGGGCAACGGCTTGTCATTCCGGTAGGACAGATTTGGCCCTGGCTTCCCGCTGACCAACGCAACCTGCGGCGTCCCCTGGTAGACCCGATTGATGGACCTTTTATTATCAAGAAGACGCGCAGGCTGCTGGGATTGCGTTGGACCTGGAAAATGCGATCTGCGGGCTCTGGTGCATCCCTAGTTGAAATCTATAACACTGCCAACGGTTATGGTTGGGAGTTGGAGGGTGTCCCGTGCGAGTTGCGACGGGTGCGCGGACAGCAAGGTCGGGCGATTCTGACGTTCAAACGCCAGGCAGTTGCCGCTTTGCAGTATCAAGGGCGGCAAATCCGGACCTGGACTGAAATCCATTTCGATGACCATGGTTATAGTCTCGTTTCGGGACGGGACAATCTGGATACTCTGGTTTTGTATGACGAGGGTGGGAGCATCATGGCGGACCTGAAATGGTCAGGCGATAACCTTTCGATCGCGGTACAGCAGGCTATGCCTTTGCCATTGCTCACCGTGATTGCGGCGCGGGCTGTGGACGAGCGGTTGACACTGGCATCTTTGGAGGCTGATAGAGAACCCTCTGAATCTTGACCGTTGTGGAAAGTTGGATTATGCTAATTCTGTAGATTCAAGTATGGCATCAGGTTTCACATCATCGGTAATAGGGCTATTTCATCGTTGCAGAAAGGAGCGGTATGAGAACAATTGTCGGTTTCATTTACACCCTCAAGCCTTATGAGCGAGGCATTCAGGAATTCTTGGGGAAATACTCGCGCTTTGTATTGCCCGGCTTCGGCTTTCAGATTCCCGTCTTCCAGATGATTCGAATCCGGGACATTCGCGAGCACACGATGGATATTCCCCCGCAGCCCGTCATCACTAAAGACAACGTTGAGATTCGGGTGGATGGGGTGATGTGGGTGCGCCCTAAGGCGGACGAGGAATCCATCAAACGCACGTTCTACAACATTGACAACTGGAAGCGCGCGGTGATCCAACTTGCCATGACCAACCTCCGTCAGGAATTTGGCGATCTTACTTTGGATGAAAGTCTGGTGGCACGGGAAAAGATCGCGAATAACCTGCAATCGGTGCTCAATAAATTCGCCGATGATTGGGGTCTCATTGTCAGCAAGGTCGAGATTATGCTGATTGATCCGCCGGAGGATATCAAAATCGCCATGCACAAGCAGAAGACGGCGGAGCAGGAACGGCGGTCCATGCGCTTGTTGGCGACCGGTGAGTTTGAGGCTGCTGAGCAACAGAAGCTGGCGACGATTCAGCGGGCAGAAGGTGATCGCGAAGCGGCAATTCGCAAGGCTGAAGGCGAGCGTGAAGCTTCCATCAAAATCGCTGAAGGTCGCGCCGAAGCCATTCGATTGGTCAATGAGGCCGCGGAGAAATACTTCCAGGGGAATGCGCAGGTATTGCGCCAGCTGGAGATGACGGAGAATGCTTTGCGTGACAATGCCAAGGTGGTTGTTACGCAAGAAGGGATCAGTCCGACTTTGTTGCTAGGCGAGCTGCCCCTGAATGTAAAATCAGGGAAATAGCCTTCTTATTCAGTCTGTATGAAGCGTGTTATTGGGCGCGCCCGGTGCGCCCAATAACACGCCTGATAGACCCCTTACCTGTTTGAGGGTGTGCTTTGGGAGGCAGGTATGGTTGAGATGGGTGGTCCTGTGTATGATTATGCCGATGAGGAGCAAGATCTCCGGCGTCGTCGGGAGCGGGGTTGGGGAGGCTTTGTCATTGGTTTGTTAGTCGGTTTGGGGGTGGGATTCTGGGCTGGACGCGGTCAGAACCTGGATTTAGGCGCCGCTGCTCCGAATCTGGAGTGGGTGCTTGCCGCAGTGATTCCCCTGGCGATCCTCATTCTGGTCATGGCTCGTTTCCGTGAGCGGACTACTCATGAGTCACTGCCTTCCTCGCAGGTTCGCGGCATCAAGCTGGTGTTGTTGGGCCTGGTTTTTGCAATCGGCATCACCGTGGCGCTGTTCTTGGCTATGGCGAGGTAAAAAGGGATGGCTGCGTTCTCAGAAACTTCTTCTTCAACGTCCAGGTTGGCAGTGGATGTGGAACCTATCACTGTCTTCATCGTGGATGATCATGATGTGGTCCGCAAAGGGTTGCGTTTTTACCTGGGCGCCCAACCTGATATTGTCATTGCCGGTGAGGCGGGTGATACACTCAGCGCGATCAACGGCGTGGCGCAGCAGGTTCCTGACGTGGTCCTGATGGATTTGGTGTTGCCTTTGCAGCTCGGGCGCGAGCCTTCGGAGCAGGGTGGTGTTCAGGCCACACGGCGTATCCGCGAGATTAGCCCCCATACACAGGTGGTGGTGCTGACCAGCTATGTGCAGGATGAGCTGATTTTTGCTGCAATCAAAGCAGGAGCACTATCCTATCTGCTCAAGGATGCCGATGCGGAGACGGTGTTACGCGCCATCCGTGCGGCGGCGGCAGGTGAGGCTACCCTACATCCCCGAATTGCCCGGCGGTTGATGGCGGAGGTTTCCACCCCTTCACAAACGCGTGACCCGGCGGCGGATCTCACGCCACGGGAACTGGAAGTATTGCAACTGATCGCGCAGGGGAAATCCAATGCCGAGATTGCAGAGACATTGGTGGTGACCGAGCGCACGGTCAAGGCGCACGTGAGCAACTTGCTGAGCAAATTGCATCTTTCGGATCGAACCCAGGCAGCCATCTATGCCTGGCGTGAAGGGCTGATAGACAAAGAGTGAAGCATCAATCCCTCTTGATTGT
>JAKJAC010000169.1 GCA_022707705.1 Chloroflexota bacterium | reverse complement strand
TCGGTAATCACTTCCACATCCGCGGACATGCCCGCGCGCACCCGTTCCGGAATCTGCTGCAATTGCACGGTGACCGGGTAGAGCGGGACACCGGATTGCAGTGTCGCGACGGGTGCAATCGCCGTCACCGTGCCCGGCAGAGCTGTATCGTCCACAGCGCTTACACTCACCCGCGCGGTTTCCCCCACCGCCACCAGGGTGATATCAGATTCATCGAGATTGAACTCGACCTCAAGCGTCGCCAAATCCGCCAACGTGACCGCCACGCCAGAAGCTGCTTCGCCAGGCGCAACGTTCACCGCGGTGACGACGCCAGCGAAGGGCGCGACGAGCGTCGCCGCCTCGAGGTTGCGACGCGCCTGATCCAGCGATAGTTGCACCTGCTGCACCTTGAGCTCCGCGGCGGTCACTGTGTCCGCGTCGGGTCCAGCAAGCAAGGCGTCGAGGTTGGCTTGCGCCTGTTCAACCTGACTCCACGCGGAGATGATGCTGCTGCTGGCAGGTCCCGAGGCGGCAATCTCATAGGCGAGTTTCGCCGCTTCATACGCCATCGTAGCATCCTGGAGCGACGTCGCCATCCGGTCGCCATAGCGATCATAATTCCCCTGCGCCTGCTGTACTTTCTTCGCTGCCAGTTCCATATTGCCTTTGAGTTGGGCGAGCTGCTGTTCAGACGCGCCCTCTTTGACCCGGGCATAGCTAGCTTGGGCAGCACTCAAAGCAGCCTCGGCTTTGGCGATTTCAGCCGCTGTAGCCGGTTCGAGTACCTGCGCCAGCTGAATCTGCGCCTGTTCCAGGCTCAGCTCGGCTTTTGCGACAAACAGCTCGAGGTTAGTGGTGTCCAGACGCGCGAGAGGTTGCCCCTCGGTCACGGTGTCGCCGACCGCGACCCATACCTCAGCGACCTGCCCGGAGCTGCCAAATGCCAGCGATTGCTCCTGCGCCGCCGCGAGATTGCCGCTACCCTCAATCGAATCCTGCAGCGCGCCGCGCGTCACCAAAACCAACTCGGTGACCTGCTCGGTGGCGGTCGTTTGCGCAGCGCCGGGCCGGAGGTAGGTGGTGTAGATCCAGATTCCAACCGCTCCGAGAGCGGCTAAGACTAAAATAAGTACCCACCAGGCTTTTTTCATTTTGAACTCCTGATATTTTGATAAAGAAAGAGAATATAGGGTGGTTTTTGCGCATCGCAGCGGTACTGCGATGCGCAAAAACCGCCGGTAGAATGCCTTAAGGTTGAGGGGCGCCGCCACCTGGGGCGCTGCCAGCTGGGACATCGCCCATGCCAGGAAGCGGCATCCTCCCGCCGCCAAAGAGGGGCTCGAAGCCCTCTTCAGCCGTGGTGACGGTGCTCAAGCTGATCACGTCGCCCTCTTCCAAACCGCTGAGGACGACGACCTCGCTACTGGTTTGCGCGCCGAGCTCGACAAGCACCGGCACGAAGCCGCCCGTGCTCAGCTGCTGCCGGATCCCTCCGCCGGCGCCAGGAGTACCGTTCGCTCCCCGGCGCCCCAGCATCTGGCCCATTCCCGGTTGCGGTGCATCCTCCCCGGTTTCCGACTGTGATGGCTGTTGCCATCCACCACCCAAGCCTTCTGCCATTGCTGACTCCATCGTCTCGCCTTCACGCAGCTGCCGCAAAACGATAGTCCGCCCGGAAAGGTTCTGCACCGCATTCAAGGGGATCAATAACACCTCTTCGGCGTTCACTGTAACAATCTCGACATCCGCAGTCATGCCGATACGAACTGCTGCGTCGGTCGGATCAAGCGCCACTCTGACCGAGTACAACGCCACTCCCGATTGAACGGTAGCTACAGGCGCCACCGTCGCCACCACACCAGAGAGCGTCAGGTCATCAAAGGCATCCAGAGTAACCATGGCAGCTTGACCGGCGCTCACCTGCACAATATCGTTCTCATCCAGGGTAATCTCCACTTCCAGAGCATCCAGGTTCTCCAATGCAGCAGCAGTTCCAGAGGCGTTGCCCCCCACCTCGATATTCACCGCCGTCACCGTGCCGGCAATGGGGGCTACCAGGGTCGCCTGAGTCAGTGCTCGCTGTGCCTTCTGCAAATCCAGCTGCGCCTGCTCCACCGAGATTTCAGCCAGGCGTAGCGTATTGGTTGTGACGCTGGTCTGCAATGTCTCCAGACTGGCTTGTGCCTGTTGCACTTTAGTCCAGGCTGCCCAACGTTCGGTATCCGTGCCACCGGCAACTAGAGTGTTATAAGAGGCCAATTCAGTTTCATAATTGAGCTGGGCCTGCCACAAGCTGGTGGCAGTGTTGGAATACTCCACCTCAATGCGCCAACCGCCGCCCGCGCGGTCGTAGGATGCCTGCGCCGATTCTAACGCCAGTTTGGCTTCCTCAAGTGCAAGCTGCGCCTGCGCGAGCTCAGCAGCGGTGGGCTTCAACTCGTTATACGCAGCCTGAGCGCTTTTGAGCGATGCTTCCGTTGCAGCAAGGTCCGTGGTATCGGGACCCTCGCGCGTCTGCGCCAGCTGGAGTTCCACCTGGGTGAGGTTAATCTGCGCCTGCGTAACGGCGTCTTCGAGGTCTTGAGTTTCGAGACGCGCCAGGGGTTGACCTGCCTGCACCGTATCACCGGCAACAACCAGCACTTCGGCCACTTTGCCGCCAGACTCAAACGCCAGATTAAGAGAGGTCACTGAATCAATATTACCGCTCCCTTCCACGGTGCCGCGCAGGGTGCCGCGGGTCACGATAGCTGTCTGCATCGTGGTTTCCGAAGCAGCAACGCTAGCTGCAGCATTGGCGGTGCGGTTTTGGACCCATCGCCAACCGGCATAGCCTGCGCCGACAAGCACGAACAATAACGGGATAAATACCCACTTTTTCTTCATAAGCTTACCTCCTGGGGAATCAGCTTTGATGGTAACGCAGAATTATGAAGATTGTGTGAAGATAGTGGGGAAAGTGCAGGTTCTAGGCTATTGACTTCCGAAATTCGCATTGTATACTGAGACATAGGTGTGAATCCAAGCTTGCAGGCCCCCCCAGAACCGCACCTCCGCCCGGATGCGTGGCTCTTGCCGGACCCGCATGGGTTTGCTGTGCTAGCGCTCGATGCTGTGGCACCATTCCGCCCGTGCCCAGCACCGGTTATGCGTAATCCCGACTTAATCCCTGGCGCATCTTATCACCGCATCACGCATTACTCTGGAGGGGCTATGGCTAATGAGATTCCCGCGTCCGTTACCGTACTGCGCTCAGATGACCTGCTGCTTGTGCGTTTCCATTTCCACGGGCTGACAATGCAGGAGTCGCCTGGGACAGGACAACCTGCACAGCTGTTCAAGGCTCCCGGCGCGACCGCCTCGATCATCGTGGTGGAGTTTCCGCCGCAGAGCATCGGTGAGGAGGCGTTCTTCGAGCAACCCTCCCCGCCTATTCCACCTCCCACCGGAGAACCGGCGCCCACCGACGCGGACGAGACACCTACGTTTCCGGTGCGTGCGTTCGTGAGCGGTCCCACGTGGTTGGTCTTCCAGGTTTCCACTACGCCCCCCATCCCCTTTACGCTCGCCGGGATTTTCGCCGCCTGCGTGAATGGCACGCAGGTGGTCGCCACGACCCGGAAACAGCCTCCCAACACCCTCCACAGCTTGGGAGAGTTTCTGCAAATGGGAAGGCTTTTCAGCCGCATCGAAGCGCCCTATCGCCTCGTGCTCTCACCAGAGACCGGGACGACATGGGGTGGGCAAGTGGCACCCACCTTCAACGCAGCAGATACACGCGCAGCGCTGTGGCACGTGACCATGCAGGGTAAGAAGCTGCGCGCAGTCTGGGCTACAGACTTCCAGAATTGGCCCTCCGATGCCGATGCACCGGATCCCAATGATCTGCCGTTCCGCATGTCGTTGGATAGCGCCGACCGCTACGAGCTGGTGCGGCTGACAACGGATAGCAACACGTACGCTCACCCGGTGGAAGCTGACCAACTGCTGCTCAGCGCGCTGGGCGCGTGGCTCAAGGTCGCCGGCAAATGGGAACCCCCTTCAAATCTGAATGTCACCGAGTGGAAGCATCTGATGACAATGGGACGGGATCATTTTGTGCGCGTCGTCCGCAAGGGCTACCTCTTCCCCTTCGGCCACGAAGCCGCATTGGTCAAAATCACTGAGCGCAAGATACAAGCTGTGCCCTCTGGCGGGGGCAGGCGTGCGGCTTATCTCCGCACGCGCATGTTCGTCATCGTGCGCCAACCGGTTCGCGAGGGCTACAACCACAACGGTTTCCCGTTCACCCGGGTGACCCTGAAAACGTTAATCACGCCCGATATCAATCCTCCAGAACAGAGCGAGTTGGTCGCCAATTTCAACGCCAATGGCTTCTGGATCCGTTCGGGGGGCGAGCATGTGAAATTCCAAGTCATCGCCCGGGATTCTGTGGGGCGCGAGATCGAATTCGTAACGCCATTGGCGTTCGTCGCCAACAGCAAAGCCTGCAATGCCACCGAGGCAGAGATGCAGAAAATCATCGAGGATGCATGGGAACCTCCACCCAACCCCAAGGCGGCGCGCCCCTCACCCAAAGTCACACTCGGCGGGCAGGTGCTGGCTTTTATGCCAGAGGCAAACCCCGGCGATACAACGCTGGAAGCCAAGAGCCTCAGTCTGGGCGCCAGATCCCGCGGCACCGGTGAGCCACGTTTTCTGCCGATGATCACAGAAGCCGACGTGGACATTCCCATCATCAAGCAGCTAGTGGGCGGCGGAGCCCAATGGACGACGATTGAGTATGAGCCAACTTTTCTAAAGGCAGATCCGTCGCAATTCGCTAAGGGCACGGATAAGAATCCCGCTGCCATCTTTGCGCGCGTGAAATCCACTGCCCCACAGATTGCCTTCTCGCCGGAGCAGGCCGGCGGGTTGACCCGACCCGATTTCGCCATCGAGGGGCTTTCGCGCAGCCTGGGACCGGTGCCCACCGTTGACGCCATGATGACGGGCAACTTCGATCCCGCGACTATCTTCCCCGAGATCACGCTACTGGGAGGGCTCAAACTGACAGATATCGTCAATCTGGTGCGCTTCGGCGGCGCGCCGGAGAAGGGCGAGCTGCTCCCACAGCTGGTCACAACGCTTGAAGGCAACGTGCCGGTCACCCGTTACCGCTGGCATCTGCTCAAGACGATCGTAGATGACCCCGCGAAGCCGGATGAATCGCGTGGGGAGTTGCGCGATACAGGTCTGTTCCTCTCCGATGTGGGCGCGGAGTTTGAGATTATCTCCGAGGTGCGCCGCCCGCCCAATGGCGCGCCCTCATTCATGTCGCAGGGTCGGCTCACCCAATTCCACCTGGTGCTGTTGCCAAAGATGGAATTGGTAGACCTGGCTTTCGATTCCGTTACCTTCACCAGTCGCTCCGGGCAGAAGCTCGATGTGGCGGTGGTGCTGAAGGAGATTACCTTCCTCGGACCACTCAGCTTTGTCAACGCACTGATGCAAGTGGTTCCGCTAGACGGTTTCGCCGATCCGCCCTATCTGAACATTGACACGAAGGGAGTAGGCTTAGGCTACACGCTGGCCATTCCGAGCGTGGGCATCGGGGTCTTCTCGCTGCAAAACCTCAGCCTTTCCGCCGGATTCTACCTGCCGTTCGTCAATGAATCGGTTAGCGTGACACTGGCATTCTGCACCCGCGAGAATCCGGGGCAAGTATTGGTAAGCCTGTTCGGCGGCGGCGTCTTCTTCGGCATCACGTTGACCACTAACGGGGTGCAGCTGGTCGAGATGGCGCTGGAGTTCGGAGCGGGCATCAGCCTGAACCTGGGTGTTGCCAGCGGGTCGGTCACTGTGATGGGCGGCGTGTACTTCCAAAAGTCTGGCGAAGGTGCGTTGCTCTCAGCCTACATCCGCATGGTGGGCAAGCTGAGCGTGCTGGGGTTGATTTCTGTGACCGTGGAATTCTATCTAGGGTTGAATTACGAACCCTCACCCATTGATATGCTCTCCGGCGATGCCTCGCTGAAAGTGAAGGTAAAAATCGCCTTCTTCAGCAAAACGGTCTCGTTGACAGTACACCGGGAGTTCAAGGGTAGCGACCCCACCTTCCGCGATGTGCTGGCGCCGCCAGATTGGCAAGCCTATTGCAACGCCTTTGGAGATTGAACCATGAAAAAGACCACCATCACCTTTACGTCCCTGCCCTATCGCGCGACCGGCACCCCCGGCGTCGATGGGAAGCTGCATCTTTCGGTATTCATCGCTCCCAGGCTCTGGACCACAGACTCTGAGGAGCAGACCCAGATTCTGCATCTGAAGGATTACCCCCCGTTGTTCAAGAAATTCCCCAGCCAGGTTGCCGCGTTAAAGTTTGGGGTGAGCTTCAACGGGGGTGCGCCGCTGCCCGCCACGCCGGTCAGTGCAGGTGACCTGCGCGATGATCTATGGGCAGCGCTCTTTCCAGAGACGATCCCGGTCAAGCCGTATCGCTTTGACAATCTGGCAGAGATTCCCATCCAGTCCATTGATTCGATCTTTCTTTACGATTGGCTCCGCGATCTTTACCGCAAAGTGGGCACCGATCCCGCTTACGGCTTAGGCGCCAGCAAACCCTCGCGCGATATCTTGCGACGTGACCCCGACCTGGCGCAAATCGCGCGTCCCAGCAAACCTGAACCACCCTATGAACCGCCCGCCAAACGCCGCGTGCCGATCTATTACCAACCAGGAGCTACCGGGGAAGAAGAAGGAACCGAGAAGAAAGGTTGCCTGCAGCTGCTCCTGGATGTAATCAACGCCATCACCAAAGCGTTAGGGTTGGGACAGCCCTTCCATGCCCCGGCAGCGGGCGCAGCGGAACCCCTCCAACCGCCAGCAGTGCAGCATCCCACGCTCCCACCCGCGGGAGCTGGGGTCACAGCGCCGCACGCGCCGGCGGCGCCGCACATACCAGCGGCGGCACCACTTCAGGTAAAACCGCAAGCAGGGAGGCCCGCCGTTCCCACCGGCGGCACACAGGCGACCAATCCCGTCATGGCGGCATTCAACGCAGTCACGGATTTCGTGACGCCCTTCGATCCGGCGCCCACACCGGCAGTGCATCTCTCCGAGAAGCAACTGGAAGCGCTGCTGGATTTTCATGAGGCGGTATCGCTGATGGCGGATACCCCCACTCTGCTGCGTGCGCTGGGGCTGGTGGTGGACCTGGAAGTGGATTGGGCTCCCGGAGTCCCTGCGGAGGGAACAGTAGCCGTCACCATCACGCCACCCTCGGTAGCAGGCGCCGTCTTCTACCCGTTGCGAACTCACTACACACTCTCCGGCACGCATTTCCTGCCCGCGCCGCGCACGCCCAAACCCAAAGAAACGGCGGAAATGCGCCAGGGGCTGTTGCGCCTCAGCGACGAGGAACGCTATCGCATCATTCAGCTCGATGTGGTGGGCGCCGCGCTCAAGGAACAAAACACCGCGACCCTTCTCGCAGCGCAACAGGTTCAGGGCTTGCAGCTCATCAACCCACCGGAGGAGGAATCGCTCCCGGCGACCCGCAGCGCAGGGCTTGCCGTCGTCCAGCGCGATCTGGCAACCCAGCTCCAAACTACCTACGTGCAGGCAGCGGCGCTGAACAACGCCGTGGCAAAGGTGGATGGGTCACCGGAGTTCACCCTCTCCACAACGCCAGCACAACTGCAGCCCACTAACGAGCTCTGGGCTGAGGATGTCATCCGCGGTTATCGCATGGATGTGCGCGACCTGGATAGCGCCAGCAAGAAGTGGCGTTCGCTGCACCAGCGCCAGGGGACCTGTCGCTTCACTGGCGCGCACCCCGAGATTGTCGTCCCGGTGGAGGATGAGGGTTTCGTGGAGTTGGGCGTGACAGAGCCCGTGAGCGACACACCCGACGTACAGCGAATTCCCGACACCATCGTGACGTGGACCGGTTGGAGCCTCAGCACCGTGCGCCCTGGCAAAACTATCGGGGAGAACCCTGATCCCAGCGAGGCTGCGGAGACCCCCACCAACGAGGCGAAGACCGCGTTCAAGCTGCAAAGTGATTTTACCCCCGTCAGTGGGTCGCTGCCGCGACTGCGCTTCGGGCATCGTTATGTGGTGCGCGTGCGCACGGTAGACCTGGCAGGCAACAGCGCCTTCGGTCCCGCGGACGCCGAATTCCAGCAAACCCACCCGGATGACAGCGATATTCACGTCTACCGGCGCTTCGAACCGGTACCGGCGCCCGCAGTGGTACTCCGCGCGAAGCCGGTCGAAGGCGAATCGGTGGAGCGCCTGGTGCTGCGCAGCGCCGCTGGCGGCACGGACCCCTATCATGTAAGCCGGCAGGTGACTGAGCGGCACATCGTCCCGCCCAAGAGTTCGCAGCTGCTTGCAGAGCATCACGGCAAATTCGATAACGGGGGCAAGCCGAAGCCCGATGCCGCGACGTATGAACAGGCGGCGCTCGAAGCCAATACGCTCACGCAACGCTGGGCGCCGCTCAACAACAAATGGGTGCTGCTGCCGCTCCCTGGCACAGAAACGTTTCCAGATGCAGAAGAACGCAAGGACCCGACCTTCTGGCAGACCAAAGAGGCATTCCCACTGACCTACCTGCCCGATGAGCTGGCGCGCCGGGCGGTATTCCGCAATCTACCCGGTCCGGCAGAAGGCGTGGTCTCCAGCTACCCCTTCAACGGCGAATGGCCCTCCCGGTTACCGTTCCGGCTCAAAGTGGTGGGCATCCCGGCGGGGCAAACGCCCAAAACACCCGTATGGGCTCCGCAGAAGGGCGAGCTGGTGGTAGAGCTGCCGCAGGGCGAGAGCCGCGTGGTACGCTTGAATAGCGGCACGGACGAGAGCGATCTCCCAGAATTGGGCGTGTGGGAATGGGAGACCAATCCCCCAGCGTCCACCCACGGCATCATAACAGCTAACACCGCGCAGGGGCTCAACTGGCTGTTGATGCCCCCACGCGAGCTACACCTGGTGCACGCGACCCAGAAACCGCTGGAGCTGCCGAAGATAAGCATCACCAAAGCCGAGAAGGCTTTGGGGGATACGACTGCCGCGGTCAGCGGCAGCATCCAACCGCATAGCCAGACCACGGGCAAAGTGGATGTGCTGGCGTTGTGGACGGACCCGGAAGACGATATCACCAAAGATGCCCCCAGCGAGCACAGAAGTCGCGCCGCCCTATGCGAGATTCACGTGCCCGAGCCCGACGCAACCTCCGTCGCGGTCAAAGCCACGCACAACCTGGGAGATACGCACTACCACCGCGTGGTCTATGTGGCGCGTGGCGCCACCCGCTTCCGAGAGTATATGCCTGAGGCGCTACTGGCGCCCGACAAAGAAGACTTGATCACGGCGCCCACGGGAGTAGAGATCAAGACGCTGGCGACCAAGACCCTGGCACAAATCGAAGGCGAGATTGCCGGGGGAACGTTGCGGCATGCCGCAGTGCAGGATGTGAAGAACTCCGCCCGACCGCTGGCGCCCGTGGTAGCCTACATCATGCCCACGTTGGGCGCCGCGATCGAGACGCCCGTAGAGCAGACCGCCAAGGTGAAGGTCATCACCCGAATGCGGCACAACAGCGGTTTGCGCGTCTACCTGGAGCGCCCGTGGTTCTCCTCCGGCGCGGGTGAATTGTTGGGGGTGGTGTTCCGCGATGAGACCTTTGCGACACTGGATGAAGCCCTGCGACCTTACGTGACCGAGTGGGCGGACGATCCGCTGTGGAACGGTCCGGTC
>JAKJAC010000168.1 GCA_022707705.1 Chloroflexota bacterium | reverse complement strand
ATGGGCGCGCTCATAGGGGGGAGGCGTTAAGATGAGCCTGATCGAAGTGACGGCAATAACAAAAGTGTATTTGATGGGGCAGGTTCAGGTGCATGCGCTGCGTGGCGTCTCTCTCAAGATCGAAAAGGGCGAGTGGGTGGCGGTCATGGGTCCTTCGGGTTCGGGAAAATCTACGCTGATGCACCTCATCAGCTGCCTGGATACGCCAACCGAAGGGACTTACGTTCTTAATGGTATGGATGTCAGCCGCATGCGCGAAAACGAACTGGCACAAGTGCGGAATCGCGAGATCGGTTTTGTCTTTCAATCCTTCAACCTGCTGGCGCGCGCCACTGCCCGCAAGCAGGTGATGCTGCCCCTGCAATATAGCCGCAATGGCAACCGCGTCCCTCCGGCTGAACGCCGCCGCCGCGCTGAAAAAGCCCTATCGGAGGTGGGGTTGGCGGATCGTATGGAGCACCGCCCTTCTGAGCTCTCCGGAGGGCAGCGTCAGCGTGTGGCTATTGCCCGCGCCCTTGTCAACGACCCGCAAATTCTGATGGCGGATGAGCCAACCGGTAACCTGGATTCCACCTCCGGCGCCGAAATCATGGAAATCCTGCACCGTCTTCATAGCGAACAGGGCATGACCATCGTGATGGTGACTCACGACCAGAGCCTGGCAGACCAGGCTGAGCGGATCATCCATCTCAAAGACGGCTTGATCGTCGAATAACCGCGTCATCGCAGACGGCAGGATCAAGAAAGGAAGCGTATGCTCACACAACTTGCGGATTTATTGGAGAATATCAAAGTGGCGCTGGATGGGCTACTGGCGAACAAAATGCGCTCGCTGCTCACCATGCTGGGTGTCATCATTGGCGTCGGCGCGGTGATTGCGCTCATGTCTATCGGTAACGGTGCGCAGGCTTCGATTACGCAGGAAATTAATAGTATCGGCACCAACATGCTCATCGTCACCTCCGGCGGATTTGGGCGGATCGGTGGTCCCGGCGGCGGTTCGATGGGGGTCACCATGGACGACGTCGAAGCGCTTGCCGACCCTAACAATGTGCCGGCGGCGGCGATGGTCGTGCCGCAGTATGACGGCAACGGGCAGTTGGTCTATGGCGATGTCAATCTTAATGCTACCGTTTCCGGTGTGCCCCCGGAGTATCTGGACCTTCATGAGCTCACGCTGGCGCGTGGCGCATTTATCACCGGGGCCGATGTGGATAAGCGTTCCAAGGTCGTCGTGCTTGGCGCGACCATTGCCGATGAGCTTTTCGGCGACTTCAACCCCATAGGACAGAAAATCAAGCTCGCCGATGCAACAGGGTCCAAGACCACTCTCACCGTGATCGGAGTGCTGGCAGAACAGGGCGGTTCCATGCTGAACAGCGCCGATAGCAGTGTCTTCGTGCCCATCTCCACCGCGCAGACCAAGCTCTTCAACGCGCGCAACTCGGTCGGCGCCCTGCGCGTGAGCCGGATCAACATCATGGCGAAGTCAGAGGAGCTCGTAGATACTGCGGAGACGCAGATTGACGCGGCGTTGCGTGAGGCGCACGATTTGGAAGCTGAGGATGACGCGGATTTCAACATCACCAATCAGGCGGCAATACTGGAGATGGCGACCAGCATCACCAGCACGCTCACCGCCTTCCTTGGCGCCATCGCCGGAATTTCTCTTTTCGTCGGTGGCATCGGCATAATGAATATCATGCTCGTTTCCGTCACTGAGCGCACCCACGAGATCGGTTTGCGCAAGGCGCTTGGGGCGCGCAAGGGCGACATTCTGCTCCAATTCCTCATGGAAGCCATTCTGCTGAGCGGTTTGGGTGGCCTGTTTGGGATTGGCTTGGGTTGGGCGATTGCCTCCGCCGCGAGCCTTACCGGTGTGGTCACCGCCGTGGTCACCAGCGGTTCGGTCATTCTGGCGGTCAGTTTTGCTTTGGCAACCGGGCTCTTCTTCGGTATTTATCCGGCTAACCGTGCTGCGAGTTTGAACCCTATCGAGGCGCTGCGTTACGAATAAACAAGAGCTGTCGGGCGCGTTTGGCGCGCCCGACAGCATTCACAAAACACTCTCTTTGTGCGCGCAGGTCCCCCGGCTTAGCGCTGTTCTTCCTCCCCAACCGGTTCAAGGTCGCCCGTTGCGATTAGCCCGATCAGATTGCTGAGATTCAAGTGCAATGTCAGGGGTCTTTCGTGACGCAATATCCCAGTCACATCGCCGAAACGGCTGATGGGGAACTTCAAATCTGGACCGTTTTCGAACGTCGAATTCTCGGGGATGACTTCTCCCTCTTTGAAGAAACTGATTCTGCCCACGCATGCACCATCCTTGTAGCAATAGATATGCGCGGCATCTATCCTCCCGCTGTAATAGAAAATCCGGTACGTGTCAAACTCTTTCGTAATCGTAGCCATCTCTCTCTCCTTTCGCAAATGCACTTCACAACAACATCACCCTGTCGCTAGAGCAGAACCCACCTTTCAGGTGCAGCGCAACCCAATGCTCTCTTCACCTGCGCCAACTCTGCATGCACCTGGTAATGCCCATTACCAAGTCTCTCACTGTGCACCACGCTATAGGTGTGGCGCTTTACTTCTCACTACCTTACCTCCTACTCCCTGTTTCCGCTGCCCCGCCCACACCCGCGTTCCGGCGCGAGTGCTTCCCCCTGCCGTTCGTGTTCCAACCGGCAACCACCGCCGCACATCGGCAGGTCGGGACAATCCCAGCAGGCTTCCGGTAGCCCTGCTGCAAGCGGGTCCGTTTCCCGGTCGCGGAAACTACGGAAGAGCGCGCTGTTCCAGATGGTGTCCCAGGGATCGTTGAGGATATTCCCCGCTGCCACGTAATAGGATTGGCACGGCAGCACATCCCCGTTGGGCTCTATGCAGATGGAGTATTCTGCGGCGTTGCAGCGCTTTGGATCGAGCTCCAGCGCTACGGGTGAGAACCGGCAATAATCAGTGACCGTGTACCACAGAAAGCGCATTCCGAGTGCGGCGGCGCGATCTCGCACCGCTGCCAGCAATGTTGCCATCTCTTCGCTCGCAAGAGCATCCTGCGCGCTTGCGCCGCCGCCCGCGTAAATCATTCCGTTCATCGCGAAGGTTCGTAAGCCCAACTCGTGCACAAAGTCTACCACCTCTAGAGCATGATCCCGGTTGGCAGTGGTAAGTGTGGTATTCGTGATGGTGTGCAAGCCACTTGCCAGCGCATTCTGGATGCCCGTGATAGTCTGCGCGAAAGCATTTGCCCCCACCATCGCATCGTGTATCTCCGCGCGGCTTGATTCGAGGGTGACCTGCACGTGGTTAAGCCCTGCCTCTGCCAGCGCTTCGGCAAAGGAGCGCTGCGCCAACCGGCGCCCGTTGGTGTTCATGCCCACCATCAGCCCTAGATTGTCAGCGGAGCGGATGAGTGGGAGCAGTTCTGGGTATAGCGTGGGTTCGCCGCCGGTGAGAATGATGTGGGGTACGCCTAAAGCAGCGAACTTGTCGAGCACCTGTTGCCATTCCGCCAGATTTAGCGATGCCATCTCGAATCGCTGCGCCTCGTTGTAGCAGTGCGCACAGGCATTGTTGCAGGCATAGGTGAGTGCCAGGTCGGCTTTGAAGGGGGCATTCACCGGCGTGCTAAACACCGGTTTGAAATCCACCCAATCGGTGATGGCGCAGGTAGGACATTCTATACCGGGATTCTTTAGCCGGGCGATGAGGAAATAGATGCGCGCTATTGCCTCTGTGCGCTGGACGCGGGTGGTATTCCCATAGCGTCGCCATAGAATGCGGTGCGCCCGTTCTGGAGATACCCCATCCAGCGCCAATTTAGCAATCTCCGTGGCGGTGGCATTGAGATGGATGACTTCGTTGACATCCACGAAGAGCGCTCCTACGCTGTTGGCTTCTACGCGCAAGTGTAACCGCCTCTTCCCGTCAGGCAGGTCGAGGCGGTAGGTATGGAGTCCCGGCGTGGGCGGTTCCGGCGCCTTAAGCCAATCTTTCAACGACATCGCATCTCAAAAGTCATAAGTCGTGAGTCAACGCAGCAATGATCCAGAAGTCACGCGGTAGCTTTACTGACTCGTAACCTTTCACCACTTGGGAGCTTCTTCAATCTGATAACTGGTGCCACAGTAGGGGCAATTGATGAAGATGGCGCCCGCGCGCACCTCGATGGCATCTTTGCTCAGCGCGCCATTGCAGGAACGGCAGCGCATCTGCTCCAGGGCGACATCGCCGCTGAGATCAATTTTCTGAACAATCGTGGTCTCCTGTTTCCGCGGGCGCATTTTGGTGAGATAGACCATAACGCCAGCTCCTGCCATCAGCACTAAACCGATGATCAGGCGTATGATTTCCCCTTCCATGCCCACGACAAACATCAAGCCAAAAAACGCCAATACTGCAGCAATGATATAAGTGACCAGTTCCATGGTAGCCTCCCTTGAAATAGGAATAGTCGCGCAGCAACCCTCATTTACGGATGACGCCGGTCCCAGGCAGCAATGATGTCCCTGTGGGCGGGCACTGCCTCAAGGAAACGTCTGCGGTCATCGCTATCCGGCAGTCCGGCAGCGCGCTCGTGCAGCAGCTGATAAGCCTGCTCCAGCACCAAGTCCGCTCGCTTGTCCCCAAACGTCACAAACACGCGATAGCAGGCGAGATAGATTTGCGCTGCGCCATCTGTGTTGCTCAACACCTGGTTCTGCAGGGCGTGCCAGACATCCTCCGCACGCTTCTGTGCCAGCGTCAGTGTGCCCTGCTCCAACGCTAGCTGCGCCAAAGCGGCGCGGCTTTTCAGGGCTAAGTGATATTGTCCCATCCCACGTTGGATCTCCAAAGCTTTCTGGAAATCGGTATCTGCCAGTTTGAGTTCCCCTAAGCGCTGACGAATGTAACCTAACTCGATCAACGCTTCTGCTTCGGTTGCGCGATGGCGTAATTCCCGCGCGATTTGGAGCGCTTGTTCGCCATGCTGGCGAGCCGGCTCTAGTTCATCGCTCTCATGGTGCAACTGGCACAGCGCCAGCAGGGTATCACATTCGGCGCGGCGCAGGCCGAGTTCTCTGGCGCTGGCGATAGCTTGCTCCAGCAGCTCGCGCGCTGTGACATAGTCCCCGCGCTGCAATGCCGTTACGCCGAGATTACCGAGATTGCCGCCCACGCCCTGGCGATTGCCAATCTCGCGGTTGCGCTGCAGGCTCTGTTCGAAACAGCTCCGAGCTTCCTCAAACCGTCCCTGCTGGAGGGCAATTTCGCCCAGGTTGCTCAAAACTACCGTTTCTGCCCAACGATCTTTAGCCGCGCGGCGCAATTCCAGCGCCTGCAGATAAGCAGTGCGCGCGGTATCCAACTCGCCGCGCGTCACTAACAGGCTGGCGATATTGCTCAGTGCGCTGCCTTCGCCGGAACGATTGCCGATCTCACGATATTTCGCCAGCGCTTGCCGGTGAAAGTTCAAGCCCTCATCGGGGTTGCTATCTGAGACGAGCACGCCGAGATTGTTCAGACACTGGGCTTCGCCGCGAGTGTAGGAAACCTCCCGGTAATGTTGCAGGGCAGTTTCGTAGCATGATCGGGCTTGTTCGTATTGCCCTTGATACCAGTGTACCACTCCTAGCGCACGCGTGATATCCGCGAGGATTTTCTGCCTTTGATGCGCTGTAGTCCCGGCACACTGGATAGAAGGCTGGTCGAGTCCTTTCAGCATGTGACTTGCCTGCTCGAATTGTTGTTGCGCCAGGGAGTACTCACCCTGGCGGGTGAGACCTCGCCCCCAGACCAAATGTCCTTCTGCTTCCTGGCAGGGTATTTGGAGTGTCTGCGCCAGTGTGATGGCACGATTGGCGGCCGTGATGGCTGTGGGATAATCGCCCGTAGCTTCAGAGAAGACTGCCTGTCGCAGCGCAATCTCAAGGCGGCGGTGGTCGTCGTTCAGCGCCTCCACGAGACTTTCGAGCGTGGTGAGCACCTGCTGTTGAGCGTGGCTGTCGCTGGTGATCTCAAATATAGATTCTAATGCCAGGTACAGCGCATAACGTTGCGTGTTGTCGCTCTCCTGTGTGAGTGTGAGCGCGCGGGTGAAATACTCAATGGCTTGCTCATTGGCAAAACGCGCCGCCGCTTGCTGTCCGGCTTGGAAGAGGGCCGCAATGGCTTCGGTCCGGGCGCCTGCGTTGAGCAGGTGTTCAGCCACCCATCCGGAAAGGTCTCCGGCACGTTCCTCATTGTGCGAGCTGAACCACCTTGCGGCGCGGGCGTGATAGGCGCGCCGCAGGCGATGCAGTGTGCTCTCGTAGACCACCTCGTGCATCAGCACATGCCGGAAAGCATATTCCTGGGTGCCCACAAAGGTTGAATCTGGATGGCGTACGAGGATGCCACGCTGTACCAGGTATTCCAGGTGCTCCGCGCAATCTTCCCGATTGTTGAGCGCTGATGCTGGCAGCACACTTTCTGTTGTCGGTGCTTCGACTGCCAGTGCCTGGACTGCCGCGGTCCAGAACAGAGGACCGATGACAGCTGCTTGCCGCAGGGTTTCCTGCATCGGTTGGGGCAGGGCATCGAAGCGGGCCTGCAAAAGCCCTGTGAGCGTCTGTGGTACATTGAGCGCGACCAGACGAGTTGGGTCCACCTGCCATTGCGGCGCTGTTTTGAGAATGATGTGGTTTTCAACGAGGCTTTGAATGAGTTCTTCGATGTAGAAGGGATTGCCCTGCGCTTTGTTGATGATCAACTCTTCCAAGGCTGGGGGCACGCCGGGCATCTTACTCAAAATGACAGCGATCAGGCGCCGGCTCTCTTGCTGGTCGAGTGGTTTGAGTGGCAGGTGGTGCACCGGCAGGGAGTCACTCTGCAGGGGCAGAGGTGCTTGTTCCTCTCCTGTGCGGGTGATACTGATGACCAGCAGTGGTGTTTCCGCCAGCGCATTGATCAGCCAGTTGAGCAGTTGTAGCGAGCTGCTATCGGCCCAGTGCAGGTCTTCCAGTACCAATAGCAACGGGCTTCGGCTACAAGTCGCCCTGAAGAACTCCAGCAGAGCTTGCGTTGCCCGGTGATAGAGTTGTTCGGGATCGTTCTGCAGCCCCTCGAGGTAAGGGCTATCCCCAATGCCAAAGCCCAGTAAGTTACCAATGGTGTGCGCCCGGCTCACGGCGAGTTCTGGGTCTGCCAGGCACTCGCCGATACCTTTCTCTAGTTTGCTCCTGATAGTGGCGCTGCGGTCATTCTCGTAGATTCCGAAATGCCAGCTGAGCATGTTGCGCAGCATGGCATAGGGGAGCGCTTGCGTCTCCTGGCGCGCCCGGCTCTTGAGACGCGGTGCGGGCGGGTTGAGTTGCCGGGTCCAGTTCTCGAATTCTTGCACCAGGCGCGTTTTTCCGATGCCTGCCTCTCCGGTAATGGAAATGACCTGAGCGCGCCGCTCTGTGTCTGCTGCGTGATACGCCGCCTGTAACTGTTCCATTTCCGTTTGCCGTCCGACCATCTGCAGGGTAGTTCCTTCAATGCCGCGCGCTTCTCGTTGGTAGGCTTGTGGGTGCGCCTCGACAATCTGGTATGCCTGGATGGGATCGGCAAAACCCTTCAGGTTGAGCGGGGGCAGCACATGGCTCTGAAACAAGCCGCGCACGTGCTGGTAGGTGTCTTGTGAAATCAGGATACCGCCGACTGGTGCGACGCCTTCCAACCGGTATGCCAGATTCACCGTAGGACCGATGGCGGTATACTCACCGGTGGTGCTCAGCGTTCCTAGAACTACAGGGCCTGTGCTGATGCCAATGCATAGGTCGAGTGGAATTGGCGTATTGACCTGTGAGCGCAGTTCTTGGATCAAGGCTTTGATCTCCAACGCTGCGCGGATGGCTTGTTCGGCATCATCTTCGCGGGCCTGGTCGGCGCCCCAGAACGCCATCACGGCGTCACCCATGTGCTTATCAATGCGTCCACCACGCTGCAGAATGAGCCGGTCAATGTGCTGCCAGAGCAGGTTCAGCAATTCGGTAACTTCTTCGGGGTCCAGGCTTTCGGAGAGCCGTGTGAAGTCGGTGACATCCGCGAATAGTACAGTGATTTGCTTACGTTTCTCTGCGGCAGGAAGAGGGTCCTTGATTCGGGCAAGTTTTTCACGCAGGGCGAGCACGGCAGCATCTACAACGGCATTGCCCAGGGTTTGACGTTGGCTCTCCAACGCAAGGATGGCTTTTTGAATGGTCTCGCTCTCGCGATACTGCTCCATGCATGCTCCCGCTGTGGTAACTGCCTATGAAAGTGACATTGCAGAATTGAAAACAGTCAGAGTCAAGTATACCCGAAAGCGCCAGGTAGAGAAGACACTTTTTTGTGGTTCTCTCGTACGGTAACGTCCGCCAGATGTTCTGTCGCGGTTTTGTGAGCGGTGTGAAGCACCGCTCACAAAACCGTTTGCCATTCCTGCGTGCCAGGAATAGGGCATTTCTACACGTTCTCAGTCGAAGTTCAAAATGAGCGGTAGATAAAGCCGCCTCAGCGGCAAAGCGGCGGTGCGGATCACAGCGTTTGCAGCGACCGGAGGAACTGTCCTGGAGGTAGCCGTAACCGTGACCACATCGGTCCCAATAACGTTAAAGTCTAGCGTTACTGTGGCGCTCAGCACCACGGTTTCCCCGGCATTCAGGGTCCAGGCTTCCGGGCTTACAGTCGTTGCCCAGCTTTCCTCGCCCGTGGTGCTAAAGTCGAAGACCGTGGCGGTGTTTCCGGTGTTTTTTGCTATCAGTGTGGCAACGACTTGTGCACCGGGCATGCTGCTCTGCTCAACAAGGCTGGGGGTAAGCGAGATACCATACGTCACCGTAACGGGACGGAATAGCACATCCACTGCAGCCGTGGCGGTGACTGCTGCGGAGGGTGGGGCGCCGCAATTCCACACTGCCAGGGTTGCCGTCTGGACTCCGGTGGCGTTAAAAGTGTGGCTAAGGCCAGTGAGAGGATTTGCGCTACTGCTGACGGGGGTGCTGGGACCGTTGCCGAAATCCAGGGTATAGGTATAGGGTGCGGTGAAATTAGGCGGGCTGAGCGTGGCTTCGAAAACCACTACTGTATCCGTATAGATGGGAGCAGCAGTTAATATGGCGAGCGGTGCTGCTGCCACGGGAACGCACAGCGCGGTGGTGGTCAGTGTTGCCTGCGCCGCGACGGGTGCGTTGCGCGAAGTGGCTGTGATGGTCATACTATCTGCGCCGGTAGCATACGGCTCCAAGGTGACCGTGACCGTCAGTGGGGCTGTCTGCCCCGTAGTCAGTGTCATCACATTCGGTACGAGGTTCGTGGTCCATGCTTCTGTTCCTGTAGTGCTTAGATCAACCGTATCGGTGATATTGCCGGTGTTCTCCACAGTTAGTGTGTAAACTACTTGCGTGCCGGGCATGCCGCTGCGCGTGGCGAGCGTGGGGGTAAGCGCGACCCCATAGGTGGGCGGAACAGGGTGCGGTAGCACCTCGACTGTTGTTATTGCCGTCACCAGGGCGGTCGGCTCCGCCCCGCAGCTCCATAACGCCAGGGTTGCGGTATTCACGCCCGTGTTGGTGAACGTGGTATTCAGCCCGCTCAAGGGGTTAGCGCTGCCGCTGGCGGGATCGCCCGGACCGGTGCCAAAATCGAGTGTATAGGTGTAGGGTGCGGTGAAGTCCTCCGGTTCAAGGGTTGCTTCGAAAGTGGTGAGTGTATCAGTGTAGATGGGCGCTGGCGTCATAAGCGTGAGCGTCGCGGCGGTCACCGGAACGCAGGGTGGGGGTGGCGTCTCGATATTCAGGAA
>JAKJAC010000167.1 GCA_022707705.1 Chloroflexota bacterium | reverse complement strand
CCGGTCCACTGGACTTCCGGCGCGACCTGGAAGTCGAAGAAGGGGTCCTCGCCGAGGAGGGCGTAGGCGACCAATGCGCCCGTTGCCGTGTGCCAGAGGCGGATGTGCGTCTGTGGGTCGAGGTGGCAGAGGAGCATGAAGATGCGGAAGGTGGCTTCGCCGATATGGCTGTGGCTCCAATCGCTGCCGCGCGAGCGCGCTTCCATGAGCAAGCGCTGCAGCTGCTGCAGGTCTTGGTCAGTTTGGTAGTGCCTGGAACTGTGCTCCATGGCTTTGCTCCTTTCAGGACGATCCATTATGGCGTGGCAACACCCACAGCAGAGCCAGGTGGGCGCCGAAAAGCGTCATCAGAAACTGGAGAAACGGGGAGATAACGATCATGAGCACCAGCCACCCAATGAAACTAGCCAGAGGCTCGTACAGCAATTGCGGGATACCGAAGTTCGCCAGGTCGGCGGTGGGGTCGAAGAGCATCCCGATAGCATGGCTCCAAATCAGGAGCATACCGAGGACGGTGATGCCCGCGGTGAGTGCGGCGCCCACCAGAGCCTTGCTCAGCAGCTGCCGCGCTTCGCAGGTGCGGGGCGCAGCTCTGAGGACGAGGACGACTCCGGTGGGTAAGCCGAGCAGGATGCAGAAAAACGGCACGCCCATGCCAAGCCCGATGCAGAAAGCATCGAGGAGCACAAAGAGGATGAGGCTCCAGCCAGTGTTGAGGGTTAATAGTTTACGTTTCATAGCTGTTTCCTGTTAGACGGATTGCGGATTGGGGATTGGGGATTGCGGATTGGGGATTGGGGCGCTGCGCTCGAGGCTGAGACCGGCGAGGTGCGCCGCGGGCACGATGCCCCCGTAGGTGCTGCGCCAGGTGTCTATGTGGACGCGCGCCAGGATGGGCGCATCCTCAAGGCGTGCAGGGCGCAGGTGGTGCATGGCGTTCTCCATTTCGGCGCGGGCTAGTAGGGCGTCTGCCCGGAGCCGTTGCAGTATTCGCAGCGGAGCGTGCCGCTGCCGCCGCAATGCGGGCAGCGCCCGGTGCCGCCGCAGCTGAAGCAGGTGACTTTGCCTCCCTGGGTGCTGCCGGGAACGGAGGGGACGCTATGGCTGAAGTAACCGTAGCCTTCGCAGGTCTGGCACCTGCCGCCAGAGCAATTCGCGCCGCCGCAACGCGTTCTACCGGTTCCGCCACAAACTGTGCACTTTCCCATAGATTGACTCCTTGGATGGTATGAATGGGCTGTGATTTCGGGAGCGGGAAGAGTGTTCTCAGCTCAGTGTACTGCGGTTCGGGATTTGTGTCAATTTGGGGATTGCGGATTGCGGATTGCGGATTGGTAACCACGGAATACACGGAAGACACTGAAAGGGGAAAAGGCGGACGGGGGACGGTTGACGGGGGATTGCGGCGCTGGGGGGCTGGGGCGTTGGGGGGCTGGGTACAGCCTACAACGTACAGCCTACAGCGCTTGGGGGATTGCGGATTGGGGATTGGGGATTGGGGAGCAACTTTGGGGCGAATGCCTTGCTTGTGCTTCAGTGGCGCTGTGCGGGGTATAGCATGATTTCGGTCAGCGACCTGCTACGAAATCCCGAGAAGGGGGGGGCAGAGAGGTCACGCAAAGACGCGAAGACGCAAAGGAATAGCGGTGATGTGACGGGGCTGGGTACAGTGCGCAGGTAAACGCTGGTCTTGCTCCTCTGTTCACTTGGGTATCGTATACTTTACCTTCCTCAAGAATTTTGACAGGATTAGCAGGATTTTGGGATGTGGGGGCGAGGCATCCGTATGACGACGGAGTCAGGAGAGGGCGGGCTATCGGGTTGCGAGCTTTCCGGAGTTTTGGACAGGATTGACAAGATTGACAGGATTATCAGGATTTGGGAGTGTGCATGTTCCCAGGTCATCACGTCATCACGTTCTCACGTCATCGGGTGCGCGTCATTTTTCCGCATTTAGGGTGGTTCTGCAGGCAAACGAAGAGGAACTTTTTTTAGTGTTTTTTGGCGCGCGGTACCCCGCGCGCCAAAAAACACTTTCTTAGATAAACCAGACCAAGGGCGCCGCCCATGTCAGGGCGGTTATGCAAAAAAGTGGCGCGCACCCCGGGATTGCCTTCCCTTTGCCACTTTGCCAAATCTGTGCTATAGTTTTCTTAGGTCTGCCATGACTGCGTTGAAGGTTCTGCCCCGTTGTACTGCTGCTTTGTGTTTCACCAGGTCTGGCGAGATTGAGGGTGGGGTGTGGATCATCGCATGAGTAATCTGCTGCTGGCGACTAAACTGTTTATGCCGCGGGTGCGACCCGAGCTGGTGCCGCGCCCGCGCCTGGTCGAGCCGCTGAACGCGAGCCTGCAGCATCGCCTGACCCTGATTTCCGCCCCCGCCGGCTTTGGCAAAACCACGCTTGCCGCCGCCTGGCTTGGCGCTGCGCCCTGCCCGGTGACCTGGTTGGCGCTCGATGAGATGGATAACGACCCGGCGCGCTTCTTTGCCTACTTTGTGGCGGCGCTGCAGAAAGTGGATGCGACCATCGGTAAGGCGGCGCAGGCGCTGCTCGAGGCGCCTCAACCGCCGCCGCCCGAGGTGCTCTGGACCTCGGTGCTCAACGATATCGCCGCCACCCCCGCGCCCTTCATCCTCGTCATGGATGACTATCACGTCATTCAGACTCTGGCGATTCACCAGCAGCTCGTGTTCCTCCTGGAGCATCTCCCCCCACAGCTGCGCATTGTGCTGATTTCGCGTGAGGACCCACCGTTCCCGCTCTCACGCCTGCGCGCGCGCCGGCAAATGACGGAGCTGCGCCAGACGGACCTGCAATTCACGCCGGAGGAGACCCGCGAGTTTGCGCAACGGGTGATGCAGGTGGACTTAGCCGGCGATGACCTCACGACATTGCATGCCCGCACGGAGGGCTGGGTCACCGGGTTGCAATTTGCCGCCCTCTCCATGCGCCAACACGGCGATGTGCGGCGCCTACTGCGCTCCTTCACCGGCGATAACCCATATATCCTCGATTACCTGATGGACGAGGTTTTCCGGCAGCAACCCGCCGAGATACAGGACTTCTTGCTGCGGAGCTCGATCCTGGAGCGCTTTTCTGCCTCCTTGTGCGAAGCCGTCACCGGGCAGCGCCACAGCGCCGAAATCCTGGCGGCGCTGGAGCGCTCCAATCTCTTCATCGTACCGCTGGATGAAGTCCGCCAGTGGTATCGCTACCACCACCTTTTCGGCGACCTGCTGCGTCACCGCCTGGAGACCCGGTTGCCGGAGGAGGTCCGCGCGCTGCACAGCGCCGCCGCGCACTGGTTTGCCGGCAATGGCTTCCCCGAAGATGCGGTCCGCCATGCGTTGGCGGGCGCGGATTGGGCGTACGCCGCCGATTTGATTGCGGGGGGCTTGGATGGCGACCTGCTGCGCCGCGGCGCAACGGTCACGCTGCGGCGCTGGGTCGAGAGTTTCCCCGAAGCCGTGGTGAATGAACGCCCCAACTTGTGCATGGTCTACGCCTGGTCCCTGCTGTTCAGCGAGAATCTCGATGCCGCCGAACGCTACCTGGCGCGCGCGGAGCAGCTGGTCGAGACGCTGGGGGATGCCAAAGCCGACTTTGTGGGCAACATCGCCGTCGCCCGGGTCCACATGGCGCGGATGCGGGGCGATATCGCCCGCACGGTCGAACTCTCGGAAAAAGCCCTCGCCCTGCTGCCGGAACACGCGCACTCTGAGCGCAGTATTGTGGCGCTCAACCTCGGCATCATGCAGTGGTTCTCCGGGCAGCTGGACCCGGCGGAGGCGGCGTTGAAGGAAGCCGAACGCGCCGGACGCGGTTCCGGGAACACGTCCGCATGGGTTGCCGCCCTGGCTTTCCAGAGCCGGATTCTGGTCGCGCGCGGGAAACCGCACGCCGCCGCCGGACTGTGCCGGCAGATTTTGGAGCAAGGCGGGCAGGCTTCGATGGTCACGCTGGCGCACTACGATTTGGCGCGCCTGTTGTACGAATGGAACACGTTGGATGACGCTGCCGAGCACGCCCAAAAGGGCATCGCGCTCAATCTGCCGCGGGGCAGTCCCGAATTCCAGGTAGGGGGCTACGGCATCCTGGCGCTCATTCAACAGGCGCAAGGCAATGCGCCGGCGGCGCAACAGGCGCTCGATAAAACCACGCTCTTGCTGGGCGAGGCGGATATTTCGCCTCCGACGCGGCTCTACAATCTGGTCATGCGCCTGCTCATCGCACTGGCGCAGGGCGACCTGGAGGCAACCTCGCGGCTTGCGGCGCAGGCTCCGCCGCCGCAGGAAGCCCGCTCGTTCCCCGATGTGCTGCTCCTGCTCATGGCGCAGGCGCGCTGGCTTCTGGCAGCGGGTGACCGGGGCAGCGCCGCGCAGCTGTTGGCGCAGACGCGCGGGATGGCGCTCAGCCGGGGCTGGGTTGCCGCGGCAGCGCAGGCGCGCGCGCTCCAGGCGTTAGCCGCGCCGGACCAGACGGAAGCCCTCGCCATCCTCGCCGAAGCGCTGGCGCAGACCGAGCCTCTGGGCTACACCCGCACGTATGTGGATGCGGGCGAAGCGATGCGGCTGTTGCTCGCGGCGTATCGTTCGCAGGCGGGCGAGCACGGCGCCGCGGTTGATCGCCTGCTCGGCGCGTTTGTGCTGCCCGCAGCGCCGCCGGCAGACCCGACCGGAACCGCAAAAGCCACCCTCCAAAACGGAACAGCCACTCTGGTTGAGCCGCTCAGCGACCGCGAGCTGGAAGCGCTGCGCTATCTTGCTGCTGGTCTGAGCAATCAGGAAATTGCGCTGGCGCTGCACGTCTCCCTCAACACCGTCAAGACCCACCTCAAGAACATCTACGATAAACTGGATGTCCACACCCGCAAGCAGGCTAGCGCGCGGGCAAAGGAGCTGGGGGTATAGGCAGTCGAAAGCGCCGGAATCGCCACTATTGAAACGACGTGTAGGCTTGTGCCCACACGTCGTTTTCGTTGGTCGCCCTCACTATCACCCGCGCAAATCACCCGCGAATCACCCGCGCGGGGTGATGACAGCCCCTCGCTTTGCGGCTACACTAAGAGCATCAAGATCGTGTAATGATGCAGCAAGCGTGGGTATGTTGAAAGGAGAGCAACCGTGACAACCGCAGTCCGTTCGCAAGAGGTCCTTACCAAGAATCAGACCCGTCAGATTATCCTGGGCATGGCGCTGAGCCTGGCGACCACCGCCATGCTTATCCTGGCGTTCCCGCCCACGAACATCTGGCCCTTCGCCTTCTTCTGTCTGGTGCCGATGTTGGTGGCGCAATATCGCATCCTGCCGCGGCGCTGGACCTTTCTGGCGCCAACCTTGGGCACCGCTCTGTGGGTGTTCTGGTTGGTGACGATGTTGTTTGGTTTCAAGAAAGAAACGTGGTTTATCCTCATGGTTCCGGTCTTGGTGGTCTTTTTGAATTATCTGACCACGCGCGGCACGTGCCAGTTCCACGAGCGGAGCAAATACCGCTATTTCGTGCTCCACGGCATGGCGGATTGGGTCGGCTTTGAGATGATTCGCAGCTTTATCCCGTTGGTCCACATGCACGGTTTCATCGGACACACCCTGCACACGCAGCCCTGGCTGATCCAGCCGGTCTCAGTATTCAGCATCTACGGCTTGGACCTGGTGATCATCCTGGTCAACTTTGCGCTGGCGCAGGGCGTGCTGGTGCTGCTCGACCGCAAATGGACCTGGGCGGATGTGCCGCCCGTGAACCCCCGCCAGGCTCGCGCCTGGTTGGTGGGCGCCGGCGCAACGCTCGCGGTTTGGATTGCGATCAGTCTGATCATCCTCGCCGGTGCGCCCAAAGACCCCGCCACCGTGCGCGTGGCAGCGGTGCAGAGCGGCGTTACTGCCCCGGCGCACTGGCCCGCGGACCAACCCCAGGACCGTTTCTTGACGCCGCTGTTCGAACAGACGCGCCTCGCGGGGCAGCAAGGCGCAAAACTGGTGGTCTGGTCAGAGCTGGCGGTGGGCTTCGACCCACAGAAGGAGCACACCGGGGAATTGCGCGCGCTTGCCGCGGAGACCGGGTCGACCCTCGTCATCGGCTACGGCGTGGCAAAAGAGGGCGAGGTGAGCCGCAACGCTGCCGTCCCGCTGACCCCGAGCGGCGAATTCCTGGCAAACTACGGCAAGAGCCACCCCGCGCCCGGCGAAATCTGGGACCCGGATGCGGGCAAATACCCGGTCTACACGCTGCCGTCGCTCGGCGCATGGGGGACCATCATCTGCCACGACGCCAACTTTACCGCACCTGCGCGCATTCTGACCCGCAAGGGCGCCCAGTTGCTCGCGGTGCCCACATTCGAGACGTACATTCCCGGCTTCGAGCGCATCTTCTACATCCAGATGGTCTTCCGGTCAGTGGAGAATCGCATCGCAACGGTCAAAGCCGACAGCGCCTTCTCCTCCGCCATCATCGATCCCTATGGGCGCATCCTGGAACTGAAGAGCGGCGCGCCGGATGGGGAAGCCTTCGCGCTGGTGGCAGATGTGCCGGTGGTGGAATCCGGCACGCTCTACACCCGCCTCGGCGATTGGATGGGCTGGATCAGCCTTGCCGGATACGCCTTCTTCATGGTCTTCCCGGGCATGCTCAAGAAGCGCCAGTCACAGGCTTGAGTGGAAATCCGTTTCGCATAAAGGAGCCCTCCAGTGTTGCGTGTCGAAATTCGCATCAAGGGGCAAATCGCCCCCCATTGGTCCGATTGGTTTGCCGGATTGACGGTCACTCCCACCGGCGAGGAGACGGCGCTCACCGGCGAGGTCGCAGACCAGGCAGCCTTGTTCGGGTTGCTGGCGCGGGTGCGCGATTTAGGGCTGTTTCTGCTGTCGGTCACCAGTGTCGAGATCGAGTCAGATGCATCAGAAAAGGAGACTAGCGATGAAGTTTTTAGCGCTTAACGGCAGTCCCCACGGGGCGAAGGGAAACACCGAACAGGTACTCCAGGCTTTCCTGGAAGGCGCGCGCGAGGTTGGCGCAGAAACCGAGGTGGTCTATCTCAAGGATAAAACCATCAAGCATTGCCTGGGCTGCTTCACCTGTTGGACCAAGACGCCCGGCGTCTGCGTCCACAAGGACGATATGCCTGCGCTGTTGGAAAAGATGCGCGCGGCGGACGTGATGGTCTATGCCACACCGCTGTACGTTTTTACCATGTCCGGCTTGATGAAGGATTTCGTGGACCGGATTATCCCGCTGGCGCAGCCCTACATCATCCAGCGCGGCGAGCACTACATTCACCCGCCGCGCTATGCGCCCGCGAGCGACGCTTCCGGCAAGGTGGTCCTCATCTCCAACTCGGGTTATCCTGAGCCGCTGCACTTCTCCGGGTTGGTCGAGACCTTCCGCCGCTGGGCTGATTCACCGGGCGAAGAACTGGTTGGCGCAATTTGCTGCGCGGGCGGCGCGCTCCTCCAGAGCGAGGCGCTGCGCCCGAGCTTTGCCTGGTATATGGACGCGACCAAACGCGCCGGGCGCGAGGTCGTGGAGCAGGGGCGCGTCTCGCCGGAGACGCAGCAAGTGCTGGATCAGCCGCTCATCAGCAACCCCGCCGCCTATGTAGATATGGTCAACGCCCACTGGCAGAGCCAGGGCGTCGAATTGTTCGATATCCTCGGAGAATTCCAGCCAGAAGCCCAGGTCCCGGCAACCGCCGGTGTGCCTCTGCCGCCGCCGCAATCCATGGCGACGATGCGCGATCTCGTCTCGGGGATGGCATACAGCTTCAACCCGCAAGCCGCCGGAGACCTCGAAGCCGTTATCCAGTTCCAGGTGACCGGAGAAGAGGCGGGGCGCTATTACCTGGACATCGCCCAGGGTCACTGCACGGCTTTCGCGGGTGAACATCCCGAACCCAAACTGACGCTCATCACCCCCGCGGAGGTGTGGATGGCGATTAGCCGGGGCGAGATGAACGGCGCGACCGCACTGATGACCGGCAAGTATTCGGTCAAAGGCGACATCGGCTTGCTGATGAGGTTGGGCCAGCTGTTTAAGAAAGAGTGAAAGCCAGCAACCGGTCACTGGTCTCCGGTCACGCTCCACCTGGGAGCGTCTGGTAGTTGAAATCTGAGAGTGCATTGCTTAATCGATGAGGAGGTCTCGAATGGATATGCAAGAAGTTTCACCGGAGAAGGTTCACGATGGCGACAAGCAGGCGCTGAACAAGCGTCTGGAGACCCTCGGATGGGGGCTGTTCCTGATTATGCTGGGCTGTGCGGGCTTAGTGCCGGATAATCTGGTGCCGCAGGGCGTGTGGTCTATCGGCGTGGGCGTGATTCTGTTGGGGTTGAACGCGGCGCGCTACGCCAACGGCATTCGCATGAGCGGCTTCACCGTTGTGCTGGGTCTGCTCGCCGTGCTGACTGGGATCGCAGAACTCTTCGGCGCGGACCTGCCGATCTTCGCCATCCTGCTGATCATCATCGGCGCCAGCATGATCCTGCGCCCGTGGTTCGAGAAGCAAGGCTTATTCGAATCCAAGAAGGGCTAACGGAGGGAAACGATGGCTGTTGTGGATTGGGTTAAGAAACGTCCGCTGTGGGTCTACTTTGTGCTGGCTTGCGCAATCACGTGGGCGCTGATGGTCCCGGCGATGATCATCGCTACCCAAAAGGGCTACGCCTTGCCCAGTCCGGTCACCTTTGGCGGGCTGATTGAATCCGGCTTTGCCAACGGGCAGCACGTAGCGCTATCGCTGATGCTGGCGTTGGCGCACGGACCCCTCATCGGCGCGATCGTCGTCGCTGCCGCAGAGGGCAGCCTGCGAGAGTGGTGGCGGCGGGTGACGCGCTGGCGCGCCGGCGTGCGGGGCTACCGCGATCTGGCGCTCCTGCTCGTCGCGCTCTACGTTCCGGTCGTGCTCATCGGTCTGGCGACGGGCATCTTCCCGGCAGCGGAAGCCCGCGTGGTCCCCCTGATTTATCTCGCGCCGTTTTTTCTCTACGAGGTGCTGACCAGCGGCATGGAAGAGCCGGGATGGCGCGGTTACGCGCTGCCGAAGCTGCTGACCCGCTTCAACGCGAAGAAGGCGAGCCTGATCCTGGGGCTGGTCTGGGGTTTGTGGCATTGGCCCGTCTTCATCGAGAACTACATCATCGCGGCGAATGACCCTACGACGCCCCTGGTCGCCGACGTCATTGGCACGGCAGTACAATGCCTCGGCTACATCGGTTTGAGCATCCTGCCGATGGCCTTCATCCACACGTGGCTGTACAACCGCACGCAGAGCGCGTTCCTCAGCCTGCTGCTGCACGCCACGGCGAATGTGCTTTCCAGCTACACGCTGGCGACTCAACCCATGGTCGGCACGATTGGCGGAGTGATGCGCTGGGTGGTAGCGATTGTGTTGTTACGTTTTTTCTGGACGGAAGCGGCGCGCCCGTCTCAGGGTATTCAACGTTAGGGCGCTGGGTGTTACAGAAAGGAGTGAAACCATGTCTGCGATTTTGGAAGTTGAGCATCTGGTCAAGAAATTCGGCGACCATTTAGCCGTCAAAGGCATCAGTTTTGCTGTAGAGGAGGGCGAGGTCTTTGGCTTGCTCGGTCCCAACGGCGCCGGAAAAACCACCACTATCTCGATGCTGACCGGCATACTCCAACCCACCGAGGGCACCGCCCGCATTGGCGGTCACGATATCCGAACCGACCTGGAGGCAGTCAAGAAGTTGAACGGCTTGGTGCCGCAGGATTTGGCGCTCTATCCCACCCTCAGCGCGCGCGCCAATCTCCAGTTTTTCGGGCAGATTTACGGCTTGCGCGGCACGGACCTCAAGGAGCGCGTGGAGGATGTGCTGCGCATCGTGGCGCTCACCGACCGGGCGCACGAGGCGGTGGAGAGATACTCGGGCGGG
>JAKJAC010000166.1 GCA_022707705.1 Chloroflexota bacterium | reverse complement strand
TCCCTACAGGACGGGCCTCGTCCCGTAGGGACGTCTGTCGTCCCGTGGGGACGTCTGCCGTCCCGTAGGGACGTCTGAGAGTAGGCAGGCACTTCAGTGCCTGTACAACCGCGTTAGCACCCAATCCCGTCCTGTAGGGACGGCTGAAAAAGCTTGAGTGAGCGCCAGGCTGGAAGCCTCGCGCTCCCATGAAGGGCGCCGCGGCTACTTTTGGGTACGCCTGCGCCCGCCGAGCTGCCCTAGCGCCGTCTCTCGAATGCGGCGCAGCCGATCTGCCACGGGGCGCCCGAGGTAGGCGCCGAGGCTGGCGCCCGCGGCGATGCCCAACGCGACGCCCGCTGCCTGGAAGACGATGAGCGCCCCCTCCAACAGGTCCCCCGTGCCCGGCGCTGCCCCCACCATCTGGAATAGCCCCGTAAAGAGGGTCAGACCCGGCACCAGGGGGATGAGCGCGGCGTTGATGAGCGCGAAGCCCGGCAGGGTCGCGCGGCGAATAATCATCGTGGCGACCCAGGCGGTGAGCGCGGCGCCGGCGGTGCTGGCGAGCACTGCCGCCGCCCCGGCACCCGCTGGGACAGCGGCCGCTGCCAGGATATAGCCCGCGTAGCCAATAAAGCCCATGGCGCCGGAGAGGGCGATGGTCTTAGGGCTGGCGTAGCACGAGAGCGCAAAGAGCGCCGAGGTGAGCGCTACGGCGATGAACTGCCGCGGCAGCGAGGCGACGGTATCCGGGTTGGGCAGGAGCACGATGGGGAAATTGAGCGCGCGGCTCAGGTACAGGGCGATGACGATGCCCACGACGATGCCCGCGGTGTGCATCGCGGCTTGAAAGCCCCGCGCGAGCGCGGTGAGGTAGAATTCATCAATCGCATCCTGGGCGGCGCCCACGGCGCGCATCCCGGCAACGAGCATGATGATGCCGCTTACCACCACCAGCGAGGGCCTCACGCCGATGAAGAGGTAGACGCCGTGATTGAGCGCGTTGCTGATGAGGGCGGCGATGAGGGTAATCAGCCCCGCGGCGATGAGCTGGCTGAAGAAGGGCGGGAAGCGCCGTTCGCGCAGCGCCGCTAGCACCCGGTCAACCAGGATGCCGATGGCGAAGGTGAGCAGCGGCAGCTTCCACGAACCGCTGAAGAGCACGGAGACGGCAGCGGCGACGCCCGCTTTCCCTGCCGTTGCTACCCACCAGGGGTAGGGGGAGGGCGCTTCGCGGATGCGCTTGCAGGCAGCGCTCGCTTCTTCCAGGGGTAGCCCCGCGCGAATCTCCCCGGCGAGCTTCTCGATGGCTTGGGCGCGGCTGAAGTCCACGGGGGCGGCGCGCACGACGCGGATTTCGGTGATGGGGATGCCATCGCGCGGCGGGTAGTAGGAGGTCATCATCGCGGTGTAGGTGATATCGAAGTGCACCCGCCCGATGCCGTAGCTCTCGGCGATGCGCAGCATTAGGACGACGACATCGTGCGCGGGCATGCCGGCGGCGAGCAGGATATCGCCCATGCGCAGCGCCAGGCGGAGCACTTTCTGCACCCGGGTGGGCGGCTGCTCCTCAGGCGCGCCTGCCCCAGGCGCGCCTGAGCCTGCAGGCTCCGGTAGGGTGGCGTCTGGTTGCGGCAGGTCTATGGCACTCTCGGCATCGCTGGTGATCGGCATCGTTCCCTCGCGGCGCTAACGCGCGAATACCTGTTCCCCGCGAATCCACGTGCCGGTGACCTGCGTGTCCATCAGCGCGTTGGGGTTCAAGTCAAAGATGTCCTCGGAAACGGTGAGGAAGCTCGCCTGAAAGCCCGGCGCGATACAGCCGAGGTCCCGCGTATCGCCAAGCAGGCGCGCGCGCCCGGTGTAGAGCAGCACCGCCTGCGGCAGGGTGATGGCTTGCGCCGGGACGATATCCGCGCCGTTGTAGGCTTTGCGGGTCACCGCCGCCTGGAGCGAGAGGAAGACGTTGGAGGGGTCGTGCCAGGTGGTTGCGGGCGTGTCTGAGGAGAGCGCGAGCGCCTCAAGCGCGCCGTAGAGGTCGCGGATGGGATAAGTGCGGGCGAACTGGTCGGCGCTGAGGTTCTCGGAGTAGGAATCGTACTCGCAGAAGAAGAAATCAATGTTGGTCGCCACACCGAAGGTCATGCGGGCATCGCGCGCCCGGCGGAGCAGCTCGGGCGTCCACACGGAGCCGTGCTCGATGCGCACGGAGGGCGCGGGCGTTTCTCGCCCGGGCGCGCCCATCCAGGGCTCCTCATCCGCGTAGAAATCCAGCACCTCCTCGATGGCGCGGTCGCCCATCGCGTGGATGGCAATCTGCAGGGCATTGGCGCGCGCGAATTCCAGCGCCGCCGCCAGCTGCTCGCGCGAGCTGGTGTGCATCCCGGTCCAGGGCCTGCCCTGAGCGGAGTCGAAGGGCCTGTCGGGGTAGGGGTCGCGCATCCAGGCGGTGCGATTCGACATCGAGCCATCCATGAAGAGCTTGATGCCGCCGATGGCGACCTGCCCGCTGCGGTCCGCGAGGGGTATCGGGGGGATGGGGCGCGCTTGCAGCGCGTCGAAGTTATAGTAGAGGCGCGCGTGCTGCTTGAAGCCACGCCGTTGCGCCTCGCGGTAGAGGTCGAGCTGCTGGTACTCCCTGGGCGTGCAGGTCATCTCCGTGACCGCCACGATGCCGCGTTCGGCGAGGTACGCGGAGGTGCGGACGAGCTTGGCGACATCGGTCTCGAAATCGGCGGGACCCTTGGCGCGCGCCATGATGTTCTTGGCGCCCTCCGTGAGGATGCCGTTGGGCGCGCCGCCGGCATCGCGCCCGAATTTGCCATCATGCGGGTCGGGCGTCTTAGCGGTGATGCCGGCGAGCTCGAGCGCGCGGGTGTTGCAGACCGCCGAGTGGAAATCGGAGCGCTCCACGTAGATGGGCTGCGTGGTGGAGACCTGGTCGAGGTCGGCGCGGGTGGGGGTGCGGTGTTCCGCGAGTTTGGATTCGTCGTAGCCCCAGCCCTCGATCCAGACCTCGGGACCCTTGCCCGCGTTGGGGTGCTGCCGCAGCGCCGCGAGCATCTCCGGGATGGAATGCACGAGGGGCACGGTGCAGGCGACCGCATCCACGGTGAGGGCGATGTAGGAGGGGTGCGTGTGCGCGTCAATGAAGCCCGGGAGCACGAGCGGACCGGGCAGGTCGTGGACCGCAGTACCGGATGGTATCTCGGATGCAGCTCCAACCCAGGTGAAGCGCCCCTCTTCGACGGCGAAGGCGCTGGCGAAGCTGGTTTCATCGACGCCGGTAAAGATTTTCGGGTGGCGATAATAGTTTGGTGGCATGGTCAGACCCTCCTGTGGTTGTGGCTCAGAGTGTACCACGAGCGGGGCGCAAGCGCAACCGTGCGGGAGATTTTTGGACGCAGATTAACGCAGATAAACGCTGATGGAGAAGGGAGAATTTAACGTAGAAGCGCTGGGTACAGCGGCGCTGGGTACAGCGGCGCTGGGTACAGCGGCGCTGGGTACAGGCGCTGATTACAGCGGCGCTGATTACAGCGGTGCAGAGGTTTCTTGAGGTGAAACCCCTGGGCGTTTTTGACTACCGGCATCCCTCGTTTGCAAAATCGTTGCGTGAGTGTTAATGGGCGCGCTCTGCGCGCCCATTAACACCTAAAACTGAAATCACTCTAGCGTTGTCTGCGGCGCCAGACGAAGCCGCCGAGTGCGAAGGCGCTCAGTAGCGCTATGCTCCAGACGCCGGAGGTGTTGGCTCGCATCCCGGTCACGCTCACTGCGCTGGGCTCGACGATTACGCGCGCGCTATCCGTGGCGGTCACCGAGGGACCGGCGGCGTTGTAGGCTGTCCACGTAGCGGTATTCACGGTGGTGACGCTGATGATCGCCGGGATGGAAAGCCCGGCAGCGACGGTGTCGATGCTGCTCCCTGGAGTGAGAGCGTAGTTCAAGCCCGTGAAGATGGGTCCCAGCTGGTCGTCCACCAGGTCGTGCAGGTTCAAGGTCACATCGCCGGTGTTGGTCACTTCGTAGCAGTAGTAGACTTCCGTGCCTTCAATCACGGTGATGTCATTGGTGGTGGCGCAGACGCCTGGGGTGGTGACCACGGTCTTGGTCAATGTCACGGTGGGGGTCTGCACTCCCGTCGGAATCCAGGCGCCGGCAGAGAAGACCTCAGCCGTGGCCCAGGGATTGTTGAGCGGCGTGGCGTAAGCGCCTGCCACAAAATCCCAGACGTAGATCGAGCCGGGTTCGTCGATGACCAGGTAGGCAAAACCGTCATCGCTCACTGCCAGGCCATCAATGTCGGTCTGCCCCGCAGGATACGCCGCCACGGGGGTAACCGAGGCATCGGGATTGATGATCACCAAACCGGCTCCGTGGGGCATTGTATCGTCATTGGTGCAGTAGAACGTGCCGGTGTCAGGATCAGCGGAGAAGCCGCCACAATCCAAATCAGCGTCAACATAGTCTATGTGGACCGTGGCGATCAGGGTGCCGGGGTCTACGGCCCAGATTGCCTCGTTCGCGATGTTTTTGGTAGCGTAGAGCATGCCATCATAAAAGGCTAATCCTACCATGGATTGCTGTGTGCCGGTCACATCGGTTATGGTCCCCAAGGGGGTGACCGCGCCGCCTACGGGCCACTCATAGAGGGTTGAACCGCCGTTGAAGTAGACTTTGTCGTTGACCGCATCGTAAGCCGCGCCCCAGACCTGAAAACCGACAAAGGCTGTAATGGCAACGCTGTTCGTCACATCAATCTGATAGGCGGGGACTGTGGTATCGTCAACGCCAATAAACAGAGGGTACTGGGTAGCATGGAGCGTGAACTCCCTGCTTACCGCAGGTAGGACCGTGGGGTTCTCCTCTGCAGCCTGCGCCCGGGCTTGTTCGAGGTTGGTCTCCGCGGTTTCGAAGCCGGTGCTGCCGTCTTGAGCCAGTAAAGGTGGGGTGGCTTCGATAAACGCGCCATTTGCGCTGAGCAAAATCAAAGCAACTACAAACAGTCTTAGCTGCCGCCAGATTCCGGGTTTCATCGGTATTGCTCCTTTTTGATGAGTGTCCTACGGACTTGAAATTCAGAGACACACTGCTGCAATCTGCACTCGTTGTGATGGGGTTGATTGTTGAGTGGTTAGATAGATATAGTATATATAAATAGTGCTTTGGTGTCAATAGTCACTTCAACGTAAACTTCAGTTTGCGTCCCCCGTCGCGCCGCCACCCCCGTTCGCCCAACCCTCTACGACAACGTCATCCCTTGGCTTCGCTCGGTGCAGGTCTCCGAACGCCGCGGCAGGGTGCCGCGGCAGGGTGCCGTGGCAAAGTGCCGCGGCAAAGTGCCGCGACAGAAGCCGAGGCTAAAGCCGTCGGCTGAGCATACGAAGCCCTGCGGGCTGGAGAGCGTGCGGCAGGATGCCGCGGCAGAATGCCGCGGCTACAGAGGCTGGCTGCGTTCCCAGCCCCGTTCAAGGGGCTTTGTGGATTTGGCCCTGTGGCTTTAGCCCTGGGCTTCCCCGGCGCGACAGAAGCCGAGGCTAAAGCCGTCGGCTGTGTATACGAAGCCCTGCGGGCTGGAGAGTGCGCGGCAGAATGCCGCGGCTACGGTGTGTCGTTTCTCTGTTTTGACATCTTCAGTACCAATTCTATAATGCGCATGGATTTTTGCTCATTTTTCTTTGACCGTCGCGAACGGTAGGGTGGCTGCTACTAACCATCTGCGTTGTTTTCTGCAACTTTTCATCGTTCTGGGAATGCTTCTCAATGGAGGAAACTTGAAATGTACAGACTGCCGCTTTTTTCTTCGCTTGTTATAGTTCTCCTTGGTTTAGTTTTGGTTGCATCCATCAAAGATGATCCTTTATCACAGGTTGATTTTAGGACAGATACTATCACCATAGTTGAGGATGATGTGCCCGTAGAGCTTGTTGTTGACCTGAGTGCAAGTTCAGCGCTCACAGCAACTGTGGACTACATCACAGTGGGAGATACCGCTGTTGCTGGACAAGATTATCTATCAGCTACGGGCACTTTGACCTTTACGCCAGGGGCTATGTTTCAGATTATCCCGCTTCGATTGCTTGAAGATACATCACGCGAGGAGTCTGAGGATTTCCAGGTTGTTCTCAAGGATGCTCAGAATGCCACGCTAGGTTCTCGCTCTGTATTGACTATCACTATAACCGACGACGGCGATCTTTACCAGATGTTTTTGCCTATGGTGATCAAACGCTGGCCACCCATTCCTTATGCTCCATATCTTGATCCTATTAACAATCCGGATGGGTATGGAGGATACTGGGTCACCTGGCAAGAGTTGCCCACTCAACTTGCAGAGAGCTATGTTCTCGAAGAAGCGAAAAATCGGGCATTTACCGATGGTGTTCGGCAAGTGTGTGAATTGGCAGGGTTTAGCTGCATTGTGGAGGGACGTGTTGCTGGATCATACTATTACCGGGTCAAAGGGCACAATCAGTGGGGTGAGAGCGAATGGAGCAATGTTGAGAGTACCAACGTGTTCGCTCCTGGCGTGCCTTACCTGGCTGGAATTGATAACGCGGACCACGATAGAGATTACACTGTGAGCTGGAGCACGTCTCCGCGTGCACAAGCCTATATCTTGGAAGAGGATGACAATTCAAGTTTCAGCAGTCCGAACTTGCGCTATAGTGGCTCAGGGTTAAGTTTGAGTATCTCTGGTCAACCCTATGGCACTTACCACTATCGGGTTGCTGCTACGGGACCTACTGGCCAGAGCAGTTGGAGTAATGTGCAATCTGTGACTGTGCCAGCACCTCCACCTGGGGTCGTTGTGTTGAGTAGCAATGCTTTTGTACCCTATTCAGGTTCCTCGAGCCTTTACATTGTGGGAGAAGTTTTAAACAACACGGGTTCAAACGTCCGTTTTGTGAAGATCTATGGCACCCTCCGCAACGGGTCTGGAAACGTTGTTGGAAGCGACTATACCTATTCTGATATAAGCATCCTTTCTCCACAGATGACGTCTCCATTCATGCTGATTTTTTCCGATGTTCAGCCTTGGAGCACCTATGAGCTAAATGTTGTCTGGAGCACTACATCTGAATACCCGCGAGTGCTTGAGGTTCTGAATCGCACATCCTATTTTGATTCGTTGGATGCCTTCCATGTTGTGGGAGAGGTCCGCAATCAATTCACGTCAACTCGCGAGTACGTAGAGGCCTATGTCACGATGTATGATTCCGCTGGCAAAGTCATTGGCGTGGGTTCGACGTACACCAATCCGGAGCATATTGCTCCCGGGCAGACAGCGTCCTTTGATGTCGATTGTTACTTCTGGAAATACAAACCAAGTAGGAGTAAGGTGGCAAGCTACCTGCTGCAAGTTGTTGACGACTGACAAATGGGAAACCATCATTTGTGTTAGGAGCGCTTCTGAACATTTGGCATGGAATGGGTTAGTGTATGCAGACTTGCCGGAGGATGTATTGAACGCGCTCGGGGTTGACTGAGCGATGTTGCTGCGCAAATCGTGGTGGAAGTCGTTCAACAGGCGGATTGCAGAGGTCGCATGGATAACCCGTTTGCCGGTCAGCGTGTCTATGAATGCCAGGCGCTGGAGTATGTGAGCGAGCAGGCAAGGCTGCGAAGGGGGTCCGCCCGCGCCTGCATCGCTGCCGTTCTGCGCGCTCAGGGCTTGGATTGGAGCCTGTTTGAGGCAGCCCTCGACCGGTTGCGCACTCGAGCCCGCATTGATATCCACTTCCACCCGGAACGGCTGAGCGTACACGGGAGAACGGTCGCCGAGGGGCTGTTGGCGGATGGCGAATTCAGAAACCAGTACGAGACCGGGATTTCCAGCGGGAGTCCGACCGCCTTCCAGGGCGGGGCGCGTGATTCGTGGGAAGCGCAGCTCTTTGGCGGGGCATATCATGCGCCCGGCGCGGCGCCCGCAATCCGGCCCAAATACGGCGCCCTGGAAACGCTGCCCCATCTTGATGGGCACCATTCTGATGGGGCCTCCCCGCGCTTTGGATCGTGCTATCTGGTGTTGAAGCCGCAGGTGAGCGAGCGGGCGACGTTCACGTTTGGCGGAAGCCAGGAGGAGGATGCTGCGGAAAAGACGGGCACGCTAGCCCTTCTGGAACCGGCGCTGGCGGGGCTGCTGCTGGAGCTCGCCAAGGGGCAGGGGGCGTTGGGCGTTCCTGAGCTGACGGTGTGCGCGTTGTTGGAACAGCTGGCGCAGGGGGGCTTCGCTCCCGCTCAAGAGCTCCGCCGGCGTGCTTTGGGGAGGGCGCTGGATAGTTTCATCGAGGCGCAGGTCCATGGCAGGGTCAGTCTGTGGGAGGATGTGGAGGGGCTGGTGGCGGACCCGGCTTTCCGGGGCACGGCAACCGGCGCGGTGCTCGAGGCGCTGAGCCGGAAATTCGCGATTCCGCTGGACTGGCATCCCGGCTTTGTGCTGCCGGTGGCTGAAGTCCCGCAGCGCTTCCGGGGTTACGAGGTGCAGGCGCTCGCGCAACGGGTCGCCGGCGAGGGGCTGCTGGATGCCGCGGCGCTGGGGGAGGCTGCGAATACGCTGGCGCTCGACCCCAATTCCTGGCGGGGTTGGGGAACGGAGGATGAAATCCTGACGCGGTTCCGGCGGCTATGGCATGTGCTGGTGCTGTATGGGCGCCCGCGAGGAGAGTTTTTGGGACGCTGATAAACGCAGGGAATGCAGCGGGGGAGAGGGAGAGAGAGGGAGAATTCAACATGGTGGATGTTCTGACGCCCCGGTTACAACTGCGCGAGTTCTGCGACGCGGACTTCGAGGCTTTCCGCGCGCTGGAAGCGCATCCCGCGACGTATGCCTACGAGGCGAATCCGCCCCTCGATGCGGCGACAACCTGCGCTTATCTGGAGCAGGCGCAATCTGATCGCGGGCAGGGTACTGCGCGCACTCGCTATCGCCTGGCGGTGGTGCTGCGCGTGACCGGGCAGCTGATTGGGCGGGTGACGCTGACCCTTGTCCCCCATATGGTCCGCGAGTGGGAAATCGGTTGGGCGATTCACCCCGATTTCTGGGGGCAGGGGTTGGCGGTGGAGGCGGCGCGACCGCTGCTGGCGCTGGCTTTTGAGCTCCACTATGCCCATCGCGTTGTGGCTTACGCGCATGTGGAGAATACTGCTTCGCGGCGGGTGATGGAGAAGCTGGCGATGCGACAGGAGGGCCAGTTTCGCGAGACGTGTTTCTGGCGGGGCGGTTGGGCGGATGAGGTGATCTACGCGTTGCTGGAGAGTGAATGGGAGGACGCCTCGGGCGGGATGCAGGAGGGTGATGGGCGGTCACTTTAGGGCGCTGCTGCTTGCCGCGGCGCTGCTCGCGGGAGTGCTGCTGTGTTGGGGGCTGACGCCGCAGCTGTGGAATCCTGCCGCGACTACGGTCGCACCGACTCCAACCTCGGCGCCGCTGCCCACGCGCGCCGCGACGGTGACGCCGGCTTCAGAAGCGGCGGCGGAAACGCCGCTTCCCGAATCCCCGTTGCCCACGCCGGTCCCCACGCTTTCGCCCGTGGAGACGCCCGTTCCAACCGAGCGCGCCGGGGTTTATCTGCCGTTGATCATCGCCGACCCGCCGCTGCTCCTGGACTACGGTCCCAAGGGCCTTGCCGGACCAGATGTCTTCGGCTTGTTCGGCGACGACTATGATAGCTACCTGACCTGGGCGGTGGCGCCGGGCATTCGCGATGCGCGCCTGGTGCGGACGGTGGGCTGCGTGAGCGACTATCATCTGTACCCCGAGAACGGCGGGCTGAATTACCAGGAGCAGATCATCCAGGCGGCGCGGGCGGATCGAGACCAGGTGGACGGACGGGTGTGGCTGATTTTCAATGAGCCGGATGACTCGGTGGCTCAGTGCGGCAGCTTTGCGCTCACCGGCAACCCCTTCGACCGCGCAAAC
>JAKJAC010000165.1:9616-9910 GCA_022707705.1 Chloroflexota bacterium | reverse complement strand
CATCCAGGATGACGCAATCCCAGTTGGTGGTGTGGACCCATTCGTTTTTAGTCTTGATACCGCCGGTGCTGCGGTTCCTGCCGAGATAATCCTGGAAGGAGCCGAAGCAGACGATGGGGCGCCGCTTATCCGCCTCCTCGTAGGTGAGACCGCCCGGGGAGATGAATTGCCAACCCGCAAAATCCACGTGCTTTTGGAGGTCGGATTCCCAGGCGTGCTGGACTGCCGGTTTGAAGGTGAGCACGAGAATCTTGCGCCAACCCATGCGTTTTGCCAGGTAGTAGGCTGCGGCGG
>JAKJAC010000165.1:0-9606 GCA_022707705.1 Chloroflexota bacterium | reverse complement strand
TTGGCATTCCAGAGGAAGTGCGGGGTTTTGCCGGGATTCTCCTGGTGCGCGCGCTCCAGATACGCGGCGGTTCTTTCCACCGCCTCGACCTGTTCGGGGCGGAGTGCGAAATCCAGGGTGCGGTCTTCCTCATTTTGCAGGCCCTGGCGCAGGGCAATGATTGCTGCCTTCACGTGCTCTATGGTGCACGCAAACCATTCCCCCTCGGGGTTGGCGATGCCGCGCGAGCGCAGGTGGCGGTGCACGTCGTGGTCGGTGAAGGCGGAGCCATCCTGACGCATGGCGGATTCTTCGAGGACGATGCGGTAGGGGGGTCCTCCGGGGCGGAGCGTGGGGTATTGCTGCGCCACACGCTTTTGCACGTTGCCGGTGGTGTAGCCCACTTTGAGCAGCCCCGCATATTCGGGGTTGGAATCCGTGTAGGCGTAGATGGTGGGGCGGGCGTCGAGGCGCGGTGGGAAGAAGCCTCTAGTCATAATCTAGCTCCATGGAAATCGATATTACGCGATCCGTGAATCAATGAACTGCCACTCCTCGGGAGTGATTCCCCATCTTCCAACTAACATTTCATCGGTATATTCACCTTCGTATTTTCCAAGATGGGGTACAAACTGGAAGTTCTCCCTCGTTACGTGTTGTGACATCACCGTTTGAAGCAAGAGAAATCTGACTATCTTCGTGTACAGATACGACCTGAATGAGAGCACTTCATCCAAAGTATCAAATGCGCATGCCACAAGCCAGGTTTCCGTACAACATTCACCGGGTTTGGCTATTCTTGTGTTTGCGTCATAGTAGAACGCAATGGGCTTTGAGAAATCCGTTTGACCCGCTATGGGCGCAGGTGGGATTAGCAGTTTCCATTTTCCAAGAAGATCTCTGTCATCTTGAACATCGGCTGGATCTGCGAATTTCAACCCGATTCGCTGCTTGAACCAGCAGGGGATACCTTTGTTTCTTGGAGTGTAATTCGTTGGCAAACCGAAAGGTTTCCTCGGTGAGATCAGCTCACTTACGCGTTTGTTTCCACTGCCACTATTCTCCAAAGCCTTGTGGATGATTGGAATGGCGCGACTGTGGCGGATAAAGATATCGAATTCGTCAAGTTGTCTGATAGAAACTATGCCTTCCCCATTATAAAAATTCGTTACCTCGCATGGGCCTTGTGAATCTCGTTCCCAAAAGAAATAGCAAATGCCACCGGCTATATCTACACCGGGGAAAACGTCTGAACTGTTCTCAAAATCGACGAGTTTGCGGATTCTCCTGTCCTTTAGCATCTCCGTCCGAAATTCGTCCAGCCCTTTTCCTCCAGCAAACCAGCGTGAAGGGATGATCATCGTCAAATAACGTGGCATCAGTTTCATTGCTTGGCGTATAAACTGATGGTAGATAGGTGACGCGCTTCTACCGAACCCACCATCACTCAGCTGGTAGGGTGGATTGCCGATGATGACATCGAATTTCATGTTGGCGATCTCCTTGGGCACGCTCGCATGGGTAAACAAATAAGCGTGTGTCTCCAGCGTTTCCCCGCGATCATACTCTATCTTGCTGGCGCCACACAATGTGCAGCGCCCGTTCTCCCAGGTGTGTTCGACCCGCGCGAAGCGGATGTTGCCCTGGTCGTTAGTAAAGCCTTCAGCCACCGAATATCTACCGTTGGCGGTCTTGGAGCAGTAGAGCGAGCGGCGGGAGAGCAGCGCGGTGAGCTCGGTGATGGCGATGCCGAAGACCTGCCGGGTGAAGATGTGGTTGAGGCGTTGTTGCTGGTCGGGAATCGCGCCTTCCAGCCCGGTGTTGAGCCGGCGGGCAATCTCCCTCAAGAAAATACCCGATTTGCAGGCGGGGTCCAGAAAGGTCGCCTGCGGATCGCTCCAGATTGCGGGCGGCAGCAGGTCGAGGATTTCATTCGCCAGTTTGGGCGGGGTGAAGACCTCATCGCTGCTCAGGTTAGCCAGACAGCTCAGGACATCGGGATTGTAATTAGGATTGATCAGCATCGGCGACCCTCAGAAAGTGAATCAGGGGAAAGTCTTTGACGGGTGAAGGGATGAAGACCTTTTTGCCCAGGTCGGAATAGAGCGGACGTTCGCGCACGGCGAAGAGCGGGAAATGGGCTTCGTCTGCCTCGAGCAGCAGCTCGTGGAAAGCGAAATCCCGGCGCTTGAGCAGGTTGCTATTCACGGGCGACCACTCGGAGAAGACAATCGGCTCCGGGGCTTCGCCCACGGTCTGGAGCGTGAGCGCATCGCCCCACACGATGTTGCGCCCGAGGATGAAGCGAACGGCGGCGCGGCAGTCTTCCTTCGCCCCGAGTTTGAAGCGCTGGGTGTAGAAGTTATCGAAAATGGCGAAGAGGCGCTCGCGGCACTGGGTGACGTTATCTTCGAGGATATCAATGCCGTAGATGCTGGAGACGGCGAGCACGGCGTAGCGCTCGTATTCGGGTTGGCTGCGGCGGTAGCGCTTTTCGACCACTTTGATTTTGCGCATGAGGATTTCGACGAGAAAATTGCCGGAGCCGCAGGCAGGTTCGAGAAAGCGGGATTCGATGCGTTCGGTCTCCGGCTTGACCAGGTCCAGCATGGCTTTGACGATCCAACCGGGGGTGTAGACTTCGCCGAAATCGGCGACGCGCTTTTGAGAGACGATGTGTTTTTCCATAGGATATTTGTGGTTGAAAGGCTGATTGTTTTTTTAGTGTAGCACAATTTGAGGGAATGGGAAACGGAGAAACGTGGGAACGTGCGAACGTGATTTCGCATCCCGCAGTCATCTCCGCTGGCTTGGAAAGCCGCGATTTGAAATCGCGGCTACGGCGCGGGGCGCTCTGGAAAGCCCCGTTTAGGGGGCGTGGTTTTGTAGCCCGGGCGTTGACGTCCGGGCTTCGCGTTGGGCGACAGAGTGCGCGCGTCCAGAAAGACGCGATTTGAAATCGCGGCTACGGCGCGCAACCGGCTGCGCATGGGGAGTAGACCGGACGGTGACGTTCGGGCGCCAACCGACTTGTGATGAACTTGAACGAAGAGAATAAGGTATAGAATAGAAACAGTTGTTAGAGAAGGAGAGGGCAATGATATCTACTCGAATTCGGTTTAGCTTGCTCGTGTTGAGCCTGTGCGTGCTGGCTGTGCTGGGCGGGTGCGCGGAGAAGCCTCAGACGGAGGCGGAGGGTTCCGATTATCCGCCGCTGAGCCTGCCGGACACAGAGGTGCGCAGCTTTAAGTCGACGATCACCGGGCGGGAGTACGATCTGTATATCCGCTTCCCGAGTTCTTACGACCGGTACACCGAGCAAAGGTATCCGGTGCTGTATTCGTTGGACGGGCAATGGGATTTCAAGATGCTGGATTCGATCTATGGGGGGCTGAACTACGACCAGGTTGTGCCGGAGATGCTCATTGTGGGAATCACCTACTCGGGCGAGGACGTGGACTATGAATCGCTGCGGGCCATGGATTACACGCCGGTGCAGGAGCTAACCATCGGCGGGTCGGGCGGGGCAAGCAGATTCCAACGCTGCTTAAAAGAAGAGATCATTCCGCTGATCGAGCGCGACTACCGGGCCGACCCGGAGCAGCGCGTGCTGCTGGGACATTCCTTCGGCGGGACGTTTACGCTGTACAGTATGTTCAGCGAGCCGGAGCTGTTCTTTGGGTACGTGGCAGCCAGCCCAGCGGTGACTTATGGGAACCGCTATGCGTTCAAGCAAGAGGAAGAATACTTCGCGGCGCGGCAAGATTTGCCGGTGCGGCTGCATCTGACGGTGGGCGAGGAGGAGTCGCTAGCTTTTCCGGTGCAGCAGTTCATGGATGTGCTGCGCGGGCGCAACTACGCGGGACTGGTGCTGGAGACGCGGGTGGTGGAAGGCGAACGCCACTCGGGAGTGAAACCGGAGGCGTTTAACCGAGGGTTGCGGTTTATTTTTGGGGAGTGAGCGGTTGGACGAGGTAGTGGTCTCCGCGCTGGAAGCCGCGGGCTTCATAATACAGGCGCGTAAAGACGCGATTCGAAATCGCGGCTACGGCGCGGGGAGCTCTGGAAAGCCCCGTTCACGGGGCGTGGTTTTGTAGCCCGGACGTTGACGTCCGGGCAGGCGCGGGTTTTTGGAAGCAGAAAGACGCGATTTGAAATCGCGGCTACGGTGTGGGGAGGCAACCCGGCGGCGACGCGTGGGGGCGCCGCCGGGCGCGAGCAGTGCAAGCGGAGAGTGGGTTTTCCCGGGAACTCGCAGTTTTGACAAGGATGGTCTTCTGACATATAATGCTGCATGTTGGCAGCGGCATCTGCGCCGCCGGAACACCTGTATCAGCATAGTGTTGGAGCGTTAAAGGAGAGCATGAAGACCCGTATCGTCACCGATAGCACCTGCGACCTGCCCGAGGAGATTGTCCACAACTACGGCATCACCGTCATCCCCATGTCTATCAATATCGGCGAGGAGACCTATCTGGACGGGGTAGATCTGACCCGCGCGGAGTTCTACGAGCGCCTGCCCCACGTCCACCCACATCCCACCACCTCGGCGCCCGGTCCCGGGGTATTCATGCAGATTTTCGGGCGCCTGGCGGATGAGGGCGCGCAAGCCATCCTCTCCATCCATATCGCGGAGACCTTGAGCGCCACGGTGAATTCGGCGCGCCTGGCGGCGGAGGAGTTCAAGCGCATTCCGGTGACCGTGCTGGATTCGGGGCAGCTCAGCCTGGGACACGGTTTCATTGTGGAGCGCGCGGCGCAGATGGCGGACCTGGGCAAGGAGATGCACGAGATTCTTGCCGCGGTGGGCGAGGTGATGAAGCGCACGTACGTCTTCGCCTCACTCACCACGCTGGAGTATCTGCGGCGCAGCGGGCGGATGAGTTTTGCGCTGGCGAAGTTCGGCGACCTGTTGCAGATCAAGGCGCTGTTGCACATGAATCAGGGCGAGGCGGCGGCGCACCGCACGCGCACGCAGCGACGCGCAACCGAGCGCTTGCTGGAATGGCTCGCGGCGTATACGCCTTACGAGAAGCTCGCGGTCGTTCACGCCGGGGTGCAGGCGGAGGCGGAAGCGCTGATTGCCCAAGTCCGGGAGCATTTTCCGCAGGGTGAAGCGCTGATCACGCAGATTACGCCCGTGCTCGGGGCGCACCTGGGCATCGGGGCGCTGGGCTTTGCATGCGTCTCGCAAGGGTAAAGGCGGAAGAAGGCTCGCGCCAAGCCGCTAAGAACGCTAAGGAGAGAACCCTTTGTGATCTTTGTGTCCATTGTGGTTATAGCAAAATCCTTTTAGCCACAAAGGACACGAAGGACTCTAAGGTTGAAATTCTTTGCGGCTTTGCGTGAGATCTCTGCGGTTAAGAGAACTGAGGCGGAAGAAGGCTCGCGCCAAGGCGCCAGGACCGCAAAGGGAAAAACCTTAGCGTTCTTTGCGGCTTTGCGTGAGCGGTTTTTCTAGGGAGGGTCAATCAAGATGATGAAAGTTGCTAAAGGAATCGCACTTCTCGGCATGCTCGCGATGACGGTGGCGCTGGTGAACGGTTTCACGCGCGGGGATTTCGGCGGCGAGGGCAGTCAGCTCCTCTCCATGCCCTGGGGCATCGTCTCGCTCGTGGACCTGTACGTGGGCTTTGTGCTGTTCTCCGGGTGGATTCTCTACCGGGAAAAGTCGCTGCCCGTCGCGCTCTTGTGGACGGTAGCGATGATGGTGCTCGGCTTCTTCACTGCAAGTCTGTACACCTTCATCGCGCTGCAGACCAGCGGCAACGACTGGCGCAAGTTCTGGCTTGGGAAGCATGCCGGCTAAGCTGCAAGCCAAGGCGCGCGAGTTGCTCGAGGAGCTGCGCGCGGTGCTAATTTCGCAGCGGCGCGCCCGCGCCCTGGCAGGGGCAACGCCGCGGCTTTTGAGGTTGAGGGCTAAGGAGAGTTCTCATGCAGAAAGCAGAACGTAACGCTTTGATCGCCACCGTCGTCGTCATCGTGGTAGGTGCGCTGGTCGCCTGGGCAGGGAGTCAGGGGAGCGCGCAGGTGCTCGGCATGCCGCTGTACGCGGTGCTCGTCGCGGGCATCTTCCTCATCCAGTGGATCGTCTTCATCCCGGCGTACGTGCTGCAGAGCGAGCGCTTCTTCGATCTGACCGGTAGCCTGACCTATATCGCGATGACGCTGCTGGCGCTCACGCTCAGCAGCAGCGCCGGAACCCGGTCCGTGCTGCTCACCGCGCTCGTCGTCATCTGGGCGGGGCGCCTGGGCACCTTTCTCTTCCGGCGCGTCAGAAAGGCGGGCAAGGATGACCGCTTCGATGAGCTCAAGCCGTCGTTCCTGCGCTTCCTCAACGTGTGGACCATCCAGGCGCTGTGGATCACGCTCACCGCGGCGGCAGCGCACATCACCATCAGCAGCACGCTGCAGAAGCCGCTGGATATCTTCGCGCTGGTCGGATTTCTGGTCTGGGCTGGCGGCTTCGCCATCGAGATCAGCGCCGACGCGCAGAAAAGCCGCTTCAACGCCGATCCGGCAAACAAGGGCAAGTTCATCGCCACCGGGCTGTGGGCGCGCTCGCGGCATCCCAATTACTTTGGCGAAATCGTGCTGTGGGTAGGGATCGCCATCATCGCGCTGCCTGTGCTGCGGGGCTGGCAGTGGGTCGGGCTGATCTCGCCGTTTTTTGTCACCCTGCTGCTCACGCGAGTCAGCGGCATTCCGTTGCTGGAGCAGAAGGCGGATCGCAAATGGGGCGGGCAGGCGGATTATGAAGCGTACAAGCGCGAGACGCCGGTGCTGGTTCCGCGGTTGTGAGAGGAGAAGGAGGATTGCGGATTTCCGATTGCAGATTTTGGATTGCGGACGCTAATTCCGCGCACGTGAGGGGAGCAAACCTTGCAGGAAGCATCATACTCCAGCGCGCCCACTTGTGGCAGGGCGCGCCCTAAAGAAAGTCGAGGGTAGAGCTATGGGAGCATCGAAATCAAGACGCAGAGCGCGTAGCCGCTCCGTTCAAAAACAGGCGCCGGGAATGGAGACGCTGCAACGCAGAGTCCAGCAAACTGCGAGCGAAAAAGTAACCTTCACCGGGGTCACAGGCGGAATCAAGATGTCTGAAGTGATAGAAGCCTTCATCGAACCCTATCTAGATTGGGCTAATACGGAAGAGAATCTGCGCAAATTGGTGAGTATAGCCGGTCTGGCATGGAATACGGCATTGTTCCCGGAGGAGCAACGGGCAGAACTATTGGATGACGGCTTCGCCACATTCCCGCCAGAAGCTCGCGCGGGTCTCAGAGCGTTTGTAGAGGAGCTGATAAAAAGAAAGGACCAACACTTCTCCGACATCAGGCGAACGGTGGTTGACTTTGAGGTGCGGACCACCAAGGAGGGTTTCTATCTCTCTGTAGCTTCGTCTCCCAACGAGGTCTAGGCTTTTCGCACCTTTTGGAGAGGAAATACTCATGCAGGAATCCCAGATTAGCCCCACCCTCACATTCAGCCAGGCGCGCCCCGAGGACGCGGAGGCCATCTTCGCGCTGTACCGGCGGGCGATGGTCATCGGGCGGCAGAACGGCAGCTCAGATTGGGACGAGAGCTATCCCACGCGCGAATATCTGGAGGAAGACCTCGCGCTGGGGCGCCTCTTCGTGCTCCGCGATGGGGAGATGCTCGTCGGCGCAGCAACGCTGCTGGAGACGGACGACCTCGACGCTGAGCCGCTGGGCTGGCGCGACCTCCGCTCGTGCGCGCCGGTGCGGCTGTGCGTGGCGCCGGAGCAGCAAGGGCGCCACCTCGGCGAGCTGCTGATGCGGCGAATCATGCACTACGCGAAGGAACAGGGCTACGAATCGATGCGCCTGCTCGCTGCGGTCGCCAATCCCGCCGCCAACCGGCTCTACACGCGCATGGGCTTCACCTGCCGCGGCGCCGTCCGGCTGTACGAGACCGATTTCAACGCCTACGAGCTGGTGCTATAGCGTAGGCAATCATGGATCGTGAACACGTCATCCGCATGAGCCTAATGATGTTCTGGGACAAAGACTGGTTGCCGTTTGAATTGGGCGCCTTCTCGATCAGCTACAGATCTCACGCAAAGCCGCAAAGAACGCTAAGGGGCGAAATCCTTTTGACCACAAAGGACACGAAGGACTCTAAGGTTGAATTTCTTCGCGGTCTTGGCGCCTTGGCGTGAGCTTGCTTCCGCCTGAATCCTTTCAGCCGCAGAGATCTCACGCAAAGCCGCAAAGAACGCTAAGGGGCGAAATCCTTTTAACCACAAAGGACACGAAGGACTCTAAGTAGGGGCGTTGAGTGCCGGGAAAATGGCGCAAATTCCCATTTGCGCCATTTTTGTATTCTGCGTCTTGTCGCTGCGAGAAATTGGGTCTATACTACATTCAAGGTGCGCCACTACCAAGCGTGGCTTAGTCGTCCTCCCTTCGGGCGCGCCGCAACACCGCTGCCACATTCCAGAGGTGGGGCTGTTGCAACATTCACCGAACGCGCTCTTCACAACCATGGGACCTGCCCGCCATCGCGAGTGCGCGCCCGCGCGCAGTTGTTCAGCGCGCGTCCCCCCGTAAGGCTCCCCCCCCCGGTGGGCGATTCTCCGCCCTGGCAAAACGCTACCGCAAGCCCTATGTCTTGCAGAACCTGGTCATTCAGCTAGCAGAGGAGGGTAACATGATGAGGGTTTTCCGTTTGGCTTTAGCTCTGGCGCTGGGAGTGCAACTGGCGCTGACTTCCCTACCCGCTATGGGTACAGCAACCCACAACCCGGAGGTCGCCGCGCGTCGCAGCGCCTGCACGGTAGATTTGGGCGGCGGCGGGGATTATACGACCGTCCAGGACGCCATCGATGACACAGCGTGCGACAGCATCACCATCGCTGCCGGCGAATACCCGGAAAGCCTGGTCATCAGCCGCGATGTGACGCTCACCGGCGAAGATGTGGAGACGACCTTAATCTACTACTACCTGGACATCGGTCGCGCGGTGACGATTGATGCTGCCGGCGCGGAGGTGACGTTGGCTAACCTCACCATCAAAGCCATCCTTAACGATGATGTGGGCGGGTGCATCTCCAACGCGGGCGACCTGACGCTAGAGGGGGTCACGGTCTTGGGGTGCGCAACCACCACCAATGGCGGCGGCATCTACAACACCGGCAATCTGACCGTTGCCGGCAGCACCATTGCCGGCAATATGGCGGCTTACGGCGGCGGTATCTATCACTCGGCATCCAGTCTGGCTTATACGCTCACCGTGGTAGATAGCATCATCGAGGATAACTTCGTTGACTACGACGGTGGGGGCATCTACATCAATTCCAGCCGCACCGGCAGCATCGAAGGCGCCCTCATCCAGAACAACTACGCCGATAAAAAGGGGGGCGGAATCTATAGTGGAATTGGCGCCAGTCTCGCCATCTCCGGTAGCGCGATTCTCACCAATACCTCCTCCTCCACCATTGATTCCGGCTACGGCGGCGGCATCTACAATGGCGGTGAGATGACCCTGAGCAGCACGCTCATTCAGGGCAACAGTTCGGGCTTTGAGGGCGGCGGCATCTTCGGCGGCGGCGCCAGCGCTACCACCCTCGACGGGTGCCAGGTGAGCAGCAATGCCGCCGTCTAC
>JAKJAC010000164.1 GCA_022707705.1 Chloroflexota bacterium | reverse complement strand
GTCGTTGCGGGTGTGGGATACGCCCGCGATTACAATATCCACATTTCCATCGGTGAGATGTTGCGCCGCAGTATCGGAGCGCAATTGCCGGAAGAGCACGGCGTCAGCATTCCCCAACCAACGCTGCGCCAGTTCATGCGCCAGATCAATTTCCAGCCCTGCCAGCTCCCCGTTAGCGCTGATATAGGAAAAGGGTTCGAGATCATAGCGGATGCCCACGATGATGGCTCCTCGCTCGCGGATGCGTGCTGCCGTCGTGACCTGGGCGGGAAAAGGCTCCGGCGTTGGGGCAACATAGGTGAGCACCGGTTCTTCCACCGGCGCTTTCTCCAGCAATTCCATGACATCGGAACAGCCTGAAAGCACAATGATTCCCAAAACCCACAATAGTGATAGCAAACGACGCATCGTCAGCAATCCTCCCCGTTGAACATGCGCGGCTTGATGTCCGCCCCCCAACTTTACCACAAAGGCACAGAGGCACAATGCGGCTTTGATTAAGTGTTCAGACTTCCATCGCAAGGTGCAAATTCCGGGTTGAAGCTCGCTAGAAGAGGTGTTTTTGGCTGCCGCGCTGCGCGGCAGCCAAAAACACTTTACAAAATTCCGACTTTAGCCGCTCTTTCTCGTGGCAGGCGGGAGAACGTTGCGCCGTTACGGTTTGGGGTTGTATTTGTAAAAATGGGAAATCAGTTATAATAGCTAACTAATCACCCTGAGAAAGGAAGGCATGCAGAGCGTTACTTGTGGTCAGGTCCTGGATGCTTAGCCCAAACAGCTCTCCCAAACTTTCCATTCTGGTGCGTGATCGAGAATCTTCAAAGGAGTTCATGATAGAACAATGAAGACGTTAGGATTTCTCAATGACTATGCTCGCAAGTATTCACGAGCGCTTATTTTGACAGTTCTAAGTATGGTGTTCTTGGTGGCAGTGCAGCTGGTCACCCCCTGGTTGATCCGCAATCTGGTCGCCACTATCACCAGTGCGGAAGCTAGCCTCGAATCCATGAATATGGTTACGCGGTTGGCATTGATCGCGTTGGCTGTGCATCTGATACGGGGTTTCCTGCAATTTGTGCGCAGCTACATGGGGCACGTTGCGGGTTGGGGTGTCGTTGCTGATGTGCGCCAGGAAATCTACATGCACTTGCAGCGGCTCTCGCTGCGTTTCTATGAGGATAAGCAAACGGGGCAGCTCATGTCGCGCGTGGTCAACGATTCGGATATGTTCGAGCGCCTCATCGCGCACGCCATTCCGGATGTGGCGGTCAATGTGCTGACGCTTATCGGGGTGACGGCAGTGTTGGTGACCATCAACTGGCAGCTGATGTTGCTCAGCTTGATTCCAATTCCCTTCATCATCCTCTCGATGCGCGCTTTCGCCAAATATGTGCGCCCGGCATTTGTGGTGCGACAGAAGGAACTGGGCGAGCTCAACGCCACTCTCAATGACAATTTGGCTGGCATACGTGAGATCAAAGCCTTCACGCGCGAAGAGTTGGAAGCGGGACGTGTCGGCGAACGTATTGCGCGTTATCGGGATTCACTGCTGCGCGCGCTGCGGTTGATGGCGACTTTCCACCCCTTCGTGCAGTTCACCTCTTCGCTGGGGGTGATTTTGATGATTTACTTCGGCGGTAGACTGGTGCTACAGCAGGTCCTGCCGTTGGAGGATTGGGTGGCGTTCTACCTGTACCTGGACCTTTTCTACCAACCTATTCGCGTGCTGGGGGATGCGTGGGAAGGGGTGCAGGAGGCCTTAGCCGGCGCCGAGCGGGTTTCCGAACTGCTCCAGGAGGAACCGACTGTCGTTGAGGCGCCGGATGCCGTCACGTTGCCGGAACCTGTCCAGGGGGCAGTTGCCTTCCATGACGTTAGCTTTTCGTATAACACGGGTGAACCGGTGCTGCAACATATCACCCTGGATATTCCCGCGCGCAGTGTTATGGCGTTGGTGGGACCTACCGGCGTAGGCAAGACCACCCTGGCAAGCCTGATTCCGCGTTTCTACGATGTCTGTGAGGGCAGCATCACGCTGGATGGATATGATTTGCGCACGTTACAATCGGAGAATCTGCGACGGCAAATCAGCATCGTTTTGCAGGATGTGTTCCTTTTCCACGGCACGGCGCGGGAGAACATCCTCTTTGGCAAGCCCGATGCAACAGAGGAAGAGGTCATCCATGCGGCGCGCATTGCGAACGCTCACGACTTCATCATGCGTTTGCCCAATGGTTACGATACGATGATTGGCGAGCGGGGTGTCAAACTTTCGGGCGGGCAGAAACAGCGCCTGGCAATTGCGCGGGCAGTGCTCAAGGATGCTCCCATTCTGATTCTGGATGAGGCAACGTCATCGGTAGATACTGAGACGGAGCTGTTGATTCAGCAAGCCCTGGAGCGGTTGATGGTGGGGCGCACCACCCTGATTATCGCACACCGCCTTTCGACCGTGCGCAATGCCGATAACATTGTGGTTCTGGAAGGCAATACCATCGTTCAGATGGGAACGCACCAGCAATTGCTCGCCCAGGAGGGGCTATACCGTCATCTCAACATGGTCCAGATGCAAATGGAGCCATTGGTGATGCCGGGAAATGGCGCCGCGTCCATGGTCGCTCAGCCCGCGTAGAGCCGCTTCTTGCGAATGAGGACTGCAACGGCTAACGGCACCAGGTAACGCACAGGCAATCCCTCTCGAATGCGGCGTCGCAACTCGGTGGCGCTGATGTGGAGCGGCGGCATGTCTAGCCAGATAAGCTGCCGCTCCAATGTTGGAAGATGCTTCTGCAAAATCTCGACCGGCGCAGGACGGTCAGGACGGTGCATAACTGCAAGGTCCGCCAGTTCGAGAATTTCCTCCGGTGCGCGCCAGGTGAGAAAATCGCGCAGCGAATCCTCGCCTAGCAACAGGCGCCACGAGTTTACCTGAGGATATTCCTGCCGCAGCAACCGCAGCATATCCACCGTGTAGTGGGGTCCCGGACGGTTCACATCCACGCGCGAGAGTGCAAAACCACCATTATCCGCAATAGCTGCCTGGACCAATGCGACGCGGTCGGCAATCGGGCTCAAATCTGTGTGGCGTTTGTGCGGCGGTTCTCCAGCAGGGACAAAGATTACCCGTGCCAGATTCAATTGGATTCGCGCCGTCTCCGCCAGCGCCAAATGCGCATAATGTGGGGGGTCGAAGCTGCCGCCTAAAATTCCAAAGCGTAGTTCACCGGGCGCCGGTTGTGTTTCCATCCTATCTCCCTCCGCCCTTATTTGCCGCGGAGTCCGCGCAAAATCCGCTCGGCGTTAAAGGGGAAACGGTTGAACCAGATGCCGGTAGCCTGGTGCACGGCATGGTGCATTGCCGAGGCGACGGCGATGAAGGGCATCTCCGCCATGCCTCGCGCCCCCCAGGGTCCATTAGGCTCGGGATTCTCGATGATGATGGTCTCGACCTTGTCCGGGATATCTGCAATGGTGGGAATCAGATACGTGCTGAGGGAGTCGGTGAGAGGGTAGCCGTTCCTTTCGATGAAGTGTTCCATGGTGGACCAACCGAGAGCTTGGATTACCCCACCCTCGATTTGTCCCTCGACCAACCGGGGGTTGATTGCCTGTCCCACATCGTTAGCGCAAGTGATTTTGGAGGTATGCAGCAATCCCATCTCTGTATCTATGCTGATTTCCATGCCGACGGCAACATAGCCATACGAGAAATTCGGGTGCCCATAGCCGGTCTCACGGTCAATGGGGGTAGTCTTAGGCGCCAGATAAGTGTATTCTGCCTTTGCGGGTCGTTCTTCAGCGCGCCATTGTTCCAACGCCGCCGCTGCTGCCCCGCGCACGGCATTGCCGATCATAAACGTCATGCGTGAGGCGGAGCATGAACCGGAACTCTGGGTGATGGCAGTATCAGCGGGTGCGACTTCAACCCGCTCGATGGGCACCCCCAGAGCCTCGGCAGCCATTTGCCGGATGACGGTGCGCGTCCCTTGCCCTACATCGGAACTCGCTGCAAAAACAGTCGCCCCCTCGATTTCATCCGCGCCGCGCAATTCAATACCGGCCCAGGCATTTTCCTGGTAACCAAAGGAGAAACCCACATTCTTGAGCGCCAGGGCGATGCCGGCGCCGCGTCGCAACGCAGGTGGGTCGCCCGGGTGTGGTTCTATCTGCGGCGCTTGCCACCCCTCGGCAGTCTGCTTCCAGCCTATGGATTGGGCCACCGCGATAAGCGTTTGCTCCAGCCCCCGTCCATCATCAGGGAGGGGCTTGCCCCACGGCATTGGCTCGCCGGCGCCCACGATATTGCGCAGGCGGAACTCGACCGGGTCCATGCCCAGGGCTTCCGCCAGTTTGCTCATTTGTGATTCGGCAATGAAATTTCCCTGAGGCGCGCCAAAACCACGGAATGCCCCACCCGGCACGTTGTTCGTGTAGACTCCAAGGACCTCGGTTTTGACATTGGGCACCCGGTACGGTCCATTGACGGTGAGCAGCAGATTGCCCAGCACCTTGTTGGTGGTGTAAACGTAGGCGCCGGCATCGGCGATAACGCGAGTCTCAGCTGCCAGCAGATGTCCCTCGGCATCGGCAGCCCAGCGCGCGTGGGCGAAGACCCGGTGCCGTTTGTGGTGCCCGATAATGGATTCCCGGCGCGTCCACACGATTTTGATGGGACGTCGTAGTTTCAGTGCTGCTAATGCGGCGACAATCTGCACGGAGAGGTCCTCTTTGCCTCCAAAAGCGCCGCCGATGGCGGGCAGGATGATACGCACACGCTCTTCAGGCAAGCCTAAGGCATGGGCAATCTGGCGGCAATCCTCGTGAATCCATTGCGTGCTGGCAATGATGGTCACGCGTTCCTCTTCATCTATATAGGCGACCGCAGCTTCCGGTTGCAGGAAGGCGTGTTCCTGTCCGGGAATCTCGTACTCGGCTTCAATAACCACGGCAGCTTGATCCCAAACCGCATCCACATCCCCCTTGCGAATGCGGTGGTGCGAGGCGACGTTGCCTTCGAAGACCAGCTCCGGGTGAATGGGGGTCCCTGGATACGCAGGATGTAACACCGGCGCTCCCGGTTCCAATGCGTCGCGTGGGTCGGTCACAACCGGTAGCTCTTCGAATTGGATTTCAATGAGGTCGCGACCCTTTGCCGCAGCTTCTTCGGTCTCCGCTACAACGGCAGCAATTTGATCCCCCACAAAGCGGGCGATGTCGGTCCCCTCTTTGGGGTCGCCCGGTCCACACAGCACGGGTTGATCGGGGTATTGCAACCCGTATTCATTCACAGGCACATCGAGCGAGGTGAAGACCGCCACCACGCCCGGAACCGCCAGAGCTTTGCTGGTATCTACGTTGAGCACGCGGGCGTGCGGGCGTCCGGCAAAACGCAGCTTCATGGTGAGCTGCCCTTCCATATTGAAATCGCCGGAATAGGGCGCATGACCAGCAACCTTGGCGGGACCGTCAAGGCGGGGAAGTGCTTCACCAACATAAGGTCTTTTCATGGGCTTGCTCCTATCAAAATGATTCGCCGGGTGTGTGCCTTGGTTGCCGGAAAATTATCGGGCTGTAAGTGTTACGGATGGTATGCGCTGGCTTTGTTTTCCGTGCAGGGATGAGATTCACCACGGCTTCTGTGTTCCTGTGAGTTCTAGCTGCTGGTCTCCAGGGCGAAAATGCGCCGTAATACGGCAACTGTGCTTGCGTAAGTGGGATCCATTCCATAGTAGGAAAGGTTTTGCGTACCCAGGTTTTGCCCCTTGCTGATAGGGGTATCTGAAGCGTAGTGCAGAATACCGATCTCGAATGGCGTGCGGTAGAGATTCACAACTTCATTCATCGGATAGCGACGGGGGCGCATGAATTCATAGACGGCTGAAAGATAGGGACCCGCTTCCATTTCGGCATCAGTGTAACCTGCATCGAGAAAGCCCTTCATGTAGGCTTCCGTTTGCAGGAAGGTGCCGCGAACGGTGATGGCGCGTTGATTGTCCAGCACATCGCCGTAGGCGATATAGCGAGCTACATCGGTGGCAGTGAAGACATTGCTGAAGAGATAAGTGTTCTGTGAGTGCTCATCGTAGACGACGTTCGGGAGCAGCACATCGCCAATACGTCCGTTGAGAGTTGCTGCCTTGCCGATGACATACAGCCCTCGCAAATCTCCAGCGCTGGCAGCAACGCGTGAGAGCAAGTGATAGGCGGCAAAACCTAGAGGATAATCAATGTTGAGAATGACGGACCGGCTGTGCGCCAGGCGTTCCAGGGGCAAATCTTGCAACCGGCGATCTACTTTGCTGGGATCGAGGAGCGCCAATTCGATGACCTGCGCCTCGAGGTCAAAGGTTTGGCTGCTGGGGATGCGGGTGATTCCGTGAGCCGCTTCGTAGTCTCTGCGCTCCTGTGCCAGCGCTGCGCCCTGAGGTGTCGCGAGATACTTCTTGAGCACGTAGTAGAGGAAATTCGCCCAATTACTGGGGACCATGCCTTGCCGGATGCGATGGGCTTCTGTCTGTAACTCACCATCTCCGCTGTGGACGATGTAGTCCATAAGCACGTCTTCGTGGCGTTGGGCGAAACCGGTGAGCATATTGGTGAGGCTGTGGGTGTTGCTGGAGACGAAGTAAACATCCTGGTCATGCAAATCTCGCGGCGTTTTGTTGATTACGTGCCACCACCAGCGTTGTGTCGCACGCCGGTAATCCACATAGGAACCTGCCAGCAATTGCACCGCCATGCGTTTGCGACGCGCAGCGATATCACCCAGGAACGCCGGCAGAGAAGCTCCCCACACACGCTCCAGGCGCCCCCACTCTTCCGCACTGATACCCAGCGCCTCTTGCAGGTCACCTATCAGGGTTGCATCTGCCGGTTGTGTTGAAGCCCACGCTTCCACCCGCTGCTGTAATCCGGCTTGCATGATGAGCAAGTGGATTTTGTTCCATTCAATCTGAAAGGCAACGAGAATGGGGATGATATCATCTACATCGGAGATGCTGGCGATAAAGGCGGCAAGGGTTTCTTCGCCATCATAGAGGAGTCGCCGGCGCCGCCCGGGCGCCGATACTGGGGTCCAGGTATCGAAATTGTTGAAACCGCGATGCTTGAAGACTTCTTCAGTCTGTCCCAGTACGATAAGCCGGGTACGGCGAATGCAATCTGGCAGTCGCAGCCCGCTGTAGATGAAGGCAGACATATCCACAACCAGTTCGCCCGCGCGTTCGTGGAGGATAGAGTGCATCGCTGTGTGGGTTTCCTCCAGCGTGCGTATCTGTACCTCCTCCGTGGTGCGCAGGAGCGAATAGTAGGTGCGCATGTAGAGATTGATAATATCGGCGTCAGCGGTGGGAACGGTTCGTTTCATTTCTCGCCCTTGGTTTCGCTTGCCTTTTCTACTGCGGTGATGATTTTGTAGTAGCCGGTGCAACGACACAAATTGCCACTAAGGGCGGCGATAATCTGCTCACGGTTAGGATGAGGGTGCTCTTCTAGCAGATTCGCGGCGCTCATCACGAATCCCGGTGTGCAGTAGCCGCATTGGACGGCATCCTCTTCCACGAAAGCTTGTTGGACGGGGTGTAGCTCTCCATCCTTGGAAAGACCCTCGATGGTGACGATATTGGTTCCATGGGCGCGTGGAGCAGGGGTGAGACATGCCAGCACCGCTACCCCATCCATCCAGATGGTGCAGGCGCCACACTCGCCCTCCTCACAGCCCACCTTGGAGCCTACCAGACCCAGGTCGTTGCGCAGCATGTGCAACAACGTTTTGCCATTCGCTCCACGCACCGCGACGTTCTCGCCGTTGACCCTGCATTGAATCGGCTCATCCCCCTCGTTGTGGTGAGCGATGGTCGGACCGGAAAGCCGCGGGCGACAGCGGGACTTTCCCCACAGAAGCGGCATGGCTTCTGGCTGAGGCAGGTCAAGCCGCGGTTGATTTTGCGCCAGCGCCTGCAAGCCCCTGCGGACCAGGGCGACAACTTCTTCTTTGCGGAACCAGGCAGAGCCACGCACATCATCAATGGGGCGCGCCGCTTGCGCCGCGAGTTCCGCTGCCTGTTCGATGGTGGCGTCATCCAGAGGGTGTTGGAGCAGCGCGGTTTCAGCCTCAGGCGCGCGGATGATTGTGGGGGCAACGCTACCCAGTGTGATACGCGCTGTGGTGACTTTACCCTCCTCGATGCCCAGCACAATCGCAACATTCGTCACCGCGATAGCCAACACACGCCGCAGACCCAATTTGAGGTAGACCCCTTTATAGGGCGCTTTGAGTGCTCTGAAGCTGACGCCGGTGAGCAATTCATCCGGCGCCATGACGGTGCGCCGCACTCCGGTGTAGAAGTCGCTGATAGGAATCTGCCGTTCCCCGCGCACGCTGCGCAGCGTGATGGTCGCGTCGAGAGCCCGGAGGGCGGTGATGGTGTCGTTTGCCGGTGAGGCGGTGACGAGATTGCCCGCAATGGTGCCCCGGTTGCGTAGCGCAGGTCCCCCAACCCACCAACAGGCTTGCGCCAGCGGCAGGGCGTGTTCTTGCAACAGGGGTGAGGACGCTGCCTGTGCGTGTGTCACCATCGGTCCCATGTGTATCAAGCCGTCTTCTCGCAGGCGCAGTTCATCCAGCCCACCGATGCGGGTAATATCAATGAGCGCGGCGGGTGTGCGTGTATGGTGCTCAATCTCGACGAGCAAATCTGTGCCGCCGGCGACAATGCGAGCGCGCTCGCCGTAATCTGCCAGCAGGCGTACGGCTTCTTCAACACTGGTTGCAGTGTAGTACACTTCCCAGAGGGCCATCGTGTGCTCCTTTGAAAAACTGGATGTGTTTGCTGGTTTGAGGGGGGCTATTCCTGTCGCTTCAGTTCTCGGACGATATACAGTGGACGCCGGCGAACTTCATCATAGATACGTCCGATATATTCCCCCAGAATGCCCATGATGAAGAGCTGCACCCCACCGATGAAGAGGATAAGGCTCGCGGTAAGCCCCTGCCCCGCGAGTGGAATGTTGCCGTTGAGCCGTAAAATGAGCAGCACCACTGCCAACAACAGGCCCAGACCCGTTGCCAATGCGCCGGTCCACAACGCCAGCTTCAGCGGGATGAAGGAGAAGCCCGTCACCGCGTCGAGAGCCAACCGGAACATCTTGCGGAAGGGGTATTTCGTCTCCCCGGCTTTGCGCGCCAACCGGCGGTAGGGCACGCCGATTTGCCGGAAACCCACCCAGGAGACCATCGCGCGCACGAAACGGTGTCCCTCGCGCATCTCGCGCATCACGTCCACGACTTTGCGGTCGAGCAGGCGGAAGTCGCCTGCCTCCATGGGGATGACGACATCGGTGAGCGCCTGGATAAGACGGTAGAAGAGATTGGCGGTGAAGAGCTTGAACCAGGTTTCTCCCTCGCGTTCGGCGCGGACGCCATAAACCACCTCATAGCCTTCACGCCATTTGGCAATGAGATTGGGAATGACCTCTGGCGGGTCCTGCAAGTCAGAATCAATCACGACGACGGCATCGCCGCGCGCATGGTCCGATCCGGCGGTGATGGCAAGCTGGTGTCCGAAGTTGCGCGCAAAGTGCAGGATGACCACATGCTCGGGGTCTTGATTGTACAGCCGGTCCATCAGTTCGGGAGAGCGATCGCGGCTACCATCGTTCACGAGCACGAGCTCCCAGGATTCGCCTGTTCCCTCCATCACATCACGGACGCGCCGGTAGAACTCCTCGACCAGCGCTTCCTCATTGAATACCGGGGCCACAACTGAGAACCGTGGATTCATGCCATTACCTCATGTGTAAGATAGCGTTCTGTGCCCTTGTGCAGGTATTCTCAGTATACTCACTCTTGGAAGTCTGACAAGAGCAAAGGAGGTAGGGCATTCGTAGCAGTTCGGAGGGCTTCTGCGTCCCCTGCAGAACCCGCTGCACGATATGGCTGCTTCGTCAACTG
>JAKJAC010000163.1:7205-10007 GCA_022707705.1 Chloroflexota bacterium | reverse complement strand
CCACCCTCGCTTGATTGGAAAGTATTTTACGTTGGCGGGCTGCGCCCGCCAACGTAAAATACCTATTGGTTCAGATGCAAACGCCGCTTCCGGCTAGGGAAGCCCCCATTGGAATTCGGTCGCGCCGCCGAGCAGCGCGCGCATATCCCAGAGCGCGCCCTCCTCTAGCGTGCCAATCACGATCGTGTCTTCCACGCCGGTCAAGGCGAAGGCGCGGGCATCGGGCGCCCAGGTGACCAGGCCCCACTCCACGGGGATGCAGCTGCCGTCGTCAGCGGTCACGCAGGGCGCGCTCAGCAGCGTCGCCAGCGTGCCATCCGCCTCCAGGAAGTACAAGCCACCCGGCAAATTCGCGCCCGCGTCATAATTGGCAAATGCCAGGCGATCTCCGGGCAGCGCTAGCCAGCCATAGGGCACGAGTGTACCCGCCAAATCCTCCGGGGAACGGCGCAAAATGGGCCAATCCGCGTCTGCCGCGATTTCCAACAGCACCAGGTCGCCCGCCTCGCCGCATTCGGAGGTGGAGACCCAGAGGTTATCCCCGCTCCATGCCGCCTGAGGGACCTCACCCTGGCACCCATCCTGGACCTTGCGGAAGCGCCCGGATTGCACATCAATCAGGTAAAGGGGGAAATTGTCACCCGAAGCCAGATTTGCCAGCAACCAGCGCCCATCGGGCGACCAGGCGTGCGGCAACCACATCGTCACGCCGGTCTCGCTCGCGGGGTTGCCCAACAGTTGGGTGAGCTCACCCGCCGGCAGCGTCACCAGCCAAATGCCCTCGGAATCGCTCACGCTCACCGTCTTGCCATCGGGCGCGAGCGAGAAGCCGATGTAGGCGCGCCGGTTGGGCAGGGTGATGCGCACCTGGTCGCCGGTCTGGCGGTTCACCGTGCCGAGCTTCCCGGAAGCGGTGGCATAAGCCACCGTGTTGCCATCGGGCGTCACACGGAAATCCACAATGGTGCTATCCGTCACCTGCACCACGACTTCCGGGACGCCGCCAGCGGGCAAGCGCTGCACCTGTCCATCGCGCAAGAAAAAGAGGTCGTCGGGCAAAGTGGGCCAATCTGCGGGTTGCACGGCGCTGCTCTCAAGGGGCAGGTGTTCGGGCAAGGCAAAGCCGGAAATGGGGGTCGTCGTAACCTCTGCAGGCGTAGCGGTGTTACAGGCGCTCAAGAGCACCAGCGCCACCGCAGCCAAAGTAAGCAAACGCGGTTGATGCTTCAGGAAATCCATCCTCTTCTCCATTCTATCAAATTCAAGCTCCGGTCACAGCTCCGGCGCCGCCAGCACCAGGCGCAACCACCAGCGACCGGCAAATCCGCCAGGGATTTGGGAGCCTGCGGCCAAGCCGCAGCATCAGAAGCCCTGCGCGTACCCATACAAGATAGACGCCCCCATAAAGGGGGCGTCGAAAGACCATGGGAGCCTAGCCTCAGCACCCCCGGTGAGACTCGAACTCACAACCAACTGCTTAGAAGGCAGCTGCGCTATCCGCTTGCGCTACGGGGGCAAATCGCCTCATTCCGGGAAAACGGGTCGCAGCCCCTTGCTCACCACGCGACCCGAAAGCACTCTCAGAATTTGGGAGTCAGGATAGTTCACCAGAGCAGCCAACTGCCGCGGCGTTTGGGGTTGGTTATCGTTGCTCAAGAATACACGGAACATGGCAGCGACCATTGTCGAAGCCTCGCGCACGTAGCCGGGCTGCCGGCTGCAGTGGCGATTGATGATGTAGTGCAACCCCTCAACCTGCTTGACCTCACCGGTCGTCCAATCAATCCAATCAATCTTCTCAGCCAGCGATTGCCCATGATATGCCGCGCGATGCTCGGCGCACAAATGAGACAGCAGCTCAACATTGACATCCAGCCCTTGTCTTTCGAACCAGGCGAAGTCAATGTGAAAAGGCGTATCTAACGTAGGCTTGATAAAGCCAGTCAAAGCAGGATTTGGAGGCAGCGTCACCATCAGAAATCTCCTCTGTATGACCAGTAATTGTCTCCCAACGCCACATACTGCGCACCCGACGCCAGGACAGCCTGCATCGGAGCCGGCGGCACGCGCCGGAACAGGTTCACCACGCTATAGAGCGTGATGGAATGAACAGCACGTTGCAGGCTCAACACCGCCAGGCCCTGGAAGATTTGATCCAGCAGCTGTTCCAGAGGCAGGCGCTTGAGCCGTTGCGCCAGTTCATCCACCGCAGCCGGATTCGGCACGCCGATGGCTGCCAGCTCATCGAATTCACAGAACACCGGGTAACGGGTCACCTCGAACGAGAAGTTATCGGCGTTTGCCGAGACCGTGCGCAACCATTCCCCCCGCCGGGAACGGAAGGGGCGCGCCTGAATCGCGATGACGCCAGGCTGACCGCTCTGCCGCAGGTCAATGTAGGACCCAGGACCCACTTTGCGGTCCGCGTACCAGGCTTCCAAGCCGAAAACGTAACGCCCGCCACGCACCACCCATCCCGGAATCTCCTGACCGTTTTCGCCATCCACGAATGAGAAACGCACCCGGTCGGTGGTCTGCGCGGTGGGGAAGAGATGCGTGAGCCGCCCGGTCAAGGGCAAAGTGCCACTGCGCCAGTGCGGATAGGACAGCACCAGAGTCACAGGGCTGCCATTGGGCGCGGGTGATGATGCGGAAGCATCGGCCCACTCGTCCTCAATCTGGGATTCCAGGGCTAACATGCCCTCATCCAGCAGCGCGCGGTTGTGCGGAATGGGCATATAGCGCAGCAGGGGCGGAATCTCCTGCACCTGCACCGGTTCCATGCGCCGCAGATACCACAAC
>JAKJAC010000163.1:0-7149 GCA_022707705.1 Chloroflexota bacterium | reverse complement strand
TGGTCGCGCATCAACGCGCATTCCAGCGAGAAAACTTGCAGCGATTGCGGGATTTCGGCGGGCAAGTCCATTTCTGCCAGCAACTCCGCTGTGGGCAGGGGACCACCGCCCAGCATATCCAGCATCGCCTCAACGATGTTCAGTTGCATGGGCGAGACATCCATCAGGAGCTCGCGCACAAACCACGCATCCCCCATCGTCACAAAGTGCGAATCCGCCTCCAGCGCGCCGCTCAGCAACGCCGCGATGCGGGCGCCGTAGCGTTCGTAGAGGGTGTCAGGGTCGGCAGCGCCCACGGGGGCGTAGTCAGCGGCATCCAGAGGGTGCCCGCCCGAGAGTTCCGTCGCGAAATCGCGTTGACCGCCCTTATCCAGGGCGACCGTGATCACCGCGAAAGGCTCATGTTCGGGATTGTGACCGCGGCGCAATCCGACCACCGTCCCCGAAAGGTTTCCCAGGTGGGGAAACATCATCCGCTCCCCAACCTCATAGTGCTCTCCCGGGCGGTAAATCCGCCCGCGCGAGAGTGACTGTTCGGTCAGCTCCTGCAGCTGCTGGCGGCGATACGTAATGAGCGCCCGCGTGAGGGCTTCCAACGACTCAGGGTGCTCTCGTTCCAGCAGGGTATTAATCAGATAATCCAGGTCCTCCGGCAGAATGGAGAACCTTTCCCAATATTGTTCGCTTTTAACGGCACTGTCCACGCTTAAGACCTCATCCAGAATATGACACTTGGTAGCTTACGCAATACCCGCAGTGAAATCAGACCGGCTTGTGTGCGCCCATGGTAATCTGGTTTCGCAAAAGTCATTTTAGCGGTTTGCCTCTGACTATTAAATTATACCAGGAAGAAACGGTTTGACAAATACCGGAAAATGGCGCAAACTATAAGTAAGCCTGACCCGATCAGAGCGATATAGAGGGCATGGAGCATGGGACGCGGCACGAGGGTGATAGCACTGCACCTCCTGGTCATGCTGGCGGTAGCTGCATGTGCAAGCAGCCCCGCGGCGGCGCCGAGCAGCGAGGCGCCTGCCGCTGCAACAACACCACTCGCGCCCACCGCTACGACCGGCATGAAGGCGGCGCCTGCACTCGCTACCGCGACGGCTACGGCACCCGCTCCCACCGCCACGCTCAAACCACCCGCGCCGACTGTGGCGCCTCCCACGGCGACAGCACCACGACCCGCGCCAACCGTCGCCGCACCGACCGCCACACAGGCACCGGTCGCCGCCCCGGTGATTCTGTCTTTCACCGCGGACCGCACGGACATCGCCGAGAGGGAGACGGTGGTGTTGCGCTGGCAGGGGCAGGGAGCGACTTCGGCGGCTATCTGGTGGTTCGATGCGCGAGCGCTGCCCTCGCCGTCCGTGGAAATCGTTGGCGACCCGAACGCCGGCAGCGCCGTCATCAATCCGGATGCCAGTCCTATCCACCTCACGCTGCGAAATGCCGCAGGCGAGGCAACGGCAACCGTGGAGCTGAACATCCACTGCGTGTATGCCTGGATTCCGGAGCTGGCAGGCAATCCGAACGCGCAGCGCTGCCCCGGCGCCCCGGTCTACACCTATGCCGCGCAACAGTCTTTCGAGAATGGCTTTATGGTCTGGTCTGCCAATGAGCAGTTGATTACGGTTTTCTATGAAGGCGGTCAAGGACCCTGCCTGAGCGGACCCTGTTTCCGCAGCTTCCGGGATGATTTTCACGAGGGCGACCCTGAGAGCGACCCGGCAATCATCCCGCCGGATGGACGCTATCAGCCCGTGCGCGGCTTTGGCTTGGTCTGGCGCACGGATGCGGAGGTGCGCAACGGGCTAGGTTGGGCGACGGCGCCGGAAACCAGCGGCGATACCTGGTCACAAAGTTTCACTGGTGAAGGCAGGCACAATACCTACAATTATCTGAGAGACCTGAATGGGCGCATCATCTTTATGGCATATTTCAACAGCGCCTGGCAGCTGTATCCCTGAGGGAACTCAGCCAGAGAAGGCGAATTCGACCTTGCGCAGGCTAAGAGATTGAAGCAGACTACTCAGCCCGCGGTTCAGCAACCGTCAAAGGAGGTAGCATGAGCGTCCTTACTGAAGAGCGCGTGGGACTGGCAACCGTCTACATGGCTGAAGGGCTATTGCGCGCCATGGTTGTGCGAGGCGCATTGGAAAGCGCCGGCATTCCGGTAGTGCTCAATTACGAGACACTCGGCGCGCCCCCCGAGGTGGCAGAACACACGGGGAAAGTGTGCGTGATGGTGCCGGTAGAGTGGCAGGCGGAAGCCGAAAAGCTGTTGAGCTCTCGCCCGCGCGCGGGTGAGGTTTTCTCGGTACCGCCGGGAACCCAAGCTCCCGCCAACCACGACTAAACCCGCCACGGAGAACACCACACGACCGCTGATTCCTACCCTATCACCGTTATCGGAGGCGGACTGGCAGGCAGCGAAGCTGCCTGGCAAGCCGCGCGCCTGGGCGCCGAGGTGCGGCTCTATGAGATGCGCCCCGGTACACGCACGCCCGCGCACACCACTGGTCACCTGGCAGAGCTGGTGTGCTCCAATTCGCTGGGCTCGGATGCGCTCAACCGCGCACCGGGCTTGCTCAAGGCGGAGCTGCGACGCCTGGGGTCGCTGCTGCTGGAGCTTGCCGAGGCGCACCGCGTGCCGGCAGGCAGCGCCCTGGCAGTGGACCGGGAAGGCTTCGCCGCAGCGGTGACCGCGCGTCTGGAAAGTACTCCCCGCATCACCCTGCTCCGCGAAGAAGCCACCGCTATCCCTGAAGAGGGGGTGGTCATCCTGGCAAGTGGACCGCTCACCTCGCCAGCTCTGGCGCAAGCGCTCGCCGCGTGGACCGGAACCGGCGCGCTCTATTTCTACGACGCCATCGCGCCGATTGTGGATAGCGGCACGCTCAACTTCGACATCGCCTTCCGCGCCTCGCGTTATGCGCGCGGGGACCAGGAGGAAGGGGATTATATCAACTGCCCCATGAATAAGGAGGAATACCAGCGCTTTGTGGAAGCGCTGCTGAGCGCTGAACGGATTCCGCTGCGTGATTTCGAAAGGGACGACCCGCATTTCTTCGAAGCCTGCCTGCCGGTGGAGGTGCTGGCGCAGCGCGGTCCGGATGCGCTCGCCTTTGGACCGCTGCGCCCGGTGGGGTTGCGCGACCCACGCACGGGCAGACGCCCCTATGCCGTGATACAGCTGCGGCAGGATAATGCGGCGGGCGATCTCTACAATCTGGTGGGCTTTCAGACCAACCTGCGCTACGGCGAGCAAGAACGCGTGTTCCGGCTGATTCCGGGGCTGGAGAACGCCGTGTTCGTGCGGCACGGCGCCATGCACCGCAATACGTATATCAACGCGCCGCGGTTGCTGCAACCGACGCTGCAATTCAAAGCGCGCGATACGCTGTTCTGCGCCGGGCAGCTTGCCGGGTTGGAGGGCTACGCCGGGAATATCATGGGCGGGTGGCTTGCGGGGGTGAATGCGGCGCGGGTGCTGCAGGGGCAGACGCCGCTCGAGCTGCCCCCGACCACGATGGCGGGCGCGCTCATGGCGTATATCACGCAGGCGGATCCAGAGGGCTTCCAGCCGATGAAGGCGAATTTCGGGCTGTTGCCGCCGCTGGAAGAGGTGCTGCGAGGAAAACGAGCGCGCGGCGAGGCACATGCTCACCGCGCGCTGGCAGATTTGGAGGAGTGGATTACTGCTCTGGACGCTCTTCCAAGACCACCGGAATAAGCTGTTCCTGCCCATCCCGGAGCACGGTCACCGAGAGGGTCTCCCCCACCCGCGTGTTGAGCTCCAGGTAGATGCTGAATTCGCTATACGTCTTCACCGGCACACCGTTCAAGGCGATGATGATATCACCGCCGACGGGGAAGCGCCGGACGTTCCCCAAGTTGATGAAGCGCTGCCCCCCACGCAGCCCAGATTCGGCCGCAGGCGAGTCCCCCACGACCTCGAGAATCATCAAGCCCTCGTTGGGCACGTCCTCGCGCGCCGCTTGCAGGGTCTCAGCCCAACGAGACAGGTCAAGCAGGTTCACGCCCAACCAGGGATGTGGATAGCGCCCCGTGGCAATCAGTTCCGGGACCACGCGCCGCACGGTGTTGGCAGGAATCGCGAAGCCAATGCCAGCGTTAGCCTGACTGGGGCTGATAATCTGAGCGTTCACGCCGATGACCCGCCCTTCGAGGTCGAGCAGGGGACCACCGGAGTTGCCCGGGTTGATGGCGGCATCGGTCTGAATCGCCTCGCCAATGAAGCGGTTGTACTCCGGGCTTTCAATGACGCGCCCCAGACTGCTAATCACACCAAAGGTCAGGGTCTGTTCCAAGCCGAAGGGGTTGCCGATGGCGACGACAAATTGCCCGACGCGCAAGTCATCTGAACGCCCCAGGACCATGGGCTTGACCGAGTGCGCGGTGGGGTCCACCTTGAGCACGGCAAGGTCGTTGGCGGGGTCACTGCCGACGACCGTGGCAGGCAGCATATTGCCGTCGGAGAATATCACCTGGATATCGGTCACATCCTGGACTACATGGTAGTTGGTGACGATGTGCCCCTCAGCATCATAGATGAAGCCCGAACCACTGCCTTCCTGCGGCACGGGGTTCATGAAGAAATCGTACGCCAGGGAGGTCACCGCGATGTTGACGACGGAATCGCCTACAGCGGCGTAGACCGCCTCGACCTGCGATTGCAGCTCCAACAGCGCGCCCTCTGGGGATAGCGTGACTACGGGCGGCAGTTCCGGGATGGACGTGGGGGTGGGCTGCGGCAGCTGGGATGCGGAAGGCGGCAGCGTCGCCGCAGGCGTGAGCGTTTCCCAGGCGATACAGCCCAGGGACGTGCCCAAGAGCATGATAGTTACGGTCAGCAAAGCTTTGAGTCGCATTGAGTGCCTCCTTCGAGAGACCGCAAGAGAGCGCCAGGGCGCCTCAGGGCACCAACAGGACCGGGCAGCGCGCGTAGCGCAACACTTCGGTGCTGACATCGCCCAACAGCAGGTCTTTGACGTTGGAGGGTCCCCGGGTGCCCAAGACGATGAGCGCCACCTTCTCCTCCAGCGCCGTGTGCAGGATGACGTTCGCGGGGGCGCCGGCGCGCACCACCCCTTCTGCGGAGACTCCCGCCGCCTGCAGGTAGCTCACGGAATCATCCACGACCTCGCGCGCCAGCGCCTCCAGCGAGGCGAGCATGGCATCGTAGCCCTGCATCGTGTTATACTGCTCCGCCGCTTCATAGACGTGCAGCACGAGCACCGTGCCTTCCTCAATCCGCGCCAGATGCTCTAGATAGGGCAGCGCGCGCTCAGCCGCCGGTGTGGCATCGTGTGCAAAGAGAATACGTTTGAACATGTGTACCTCCTTCGAGAAAAAAAGCGAAAGGGCTGCAGGAGCAGTCTGGGCGAGAGGGCTGTCGGGCGCTAATGCCGCATGCCGCGCAGGGTTTGGAACAGGCGCTTCTCCTCATCGCTCAGGTTTTGCGGCAGCTGCAACGCCACCTTGACATACAAATCGCCGCGCGCCGCAGGGTCGTTCAAACGCGGCATGCCGCGTCCCCGCAGGCGGAAACTACGCCCGTTCTGCGTCTCGGGCGGGATGCGCAACATGACGCTGTGAGCATCCGGCGTGCGAACCGCGACCTCGCCTCCCAGAATTGCCAGATAGAGATCCACGGGCACCTCGGTGTGCAAGTCATCGCCCACCCGCTCGAAGTTCGAATCGGGTTGCACCGTGACGACCAGGTGGATATCGGCGCCGGCAGCAGAGGCGGGAATCCGCACCCGGGTGCCGGTATCGGCGCCCGCGGGAATGCGCACCTCGAGGCGCTTGCCCTCCAGCTGCAACACCCGCGCAGCGCCTTGATACGCCTCACCCAGGGTGATATCTACTGGTTGCTCAAAGACGCGCGGTTGTTGCACTTGCGACTGCGTCTGTGCAGCGGCGCGGCGTCCCATCCCGCCAAATAGAAGGTCGAAGAAATCCGAGAAGGTGGCGTCCTTGCCCCCAAAGAGGTCCTGCAAGTCGTCCACCCGGCGGTAGTGGACACCGCCCTGCCCACCCGGGAAGCCCTGTCCCGTCCACCGGGACCAATCGAAATCCTCAGGGCGGCGCCCGGTCTGGTTCCACTGCTGCCAGTCCTTCCCCAGATGGTCGTAGCGTTGCCGTTTCTCGGCGTCGGAAAGGACCTCGTAAGCCTCGTTCAGTTCCTTGAACTTTTCCTCGGCGCGCGGGTTGTTGGGATTCATATCCGGGTGGTGCTCGCGCGCCAATCGCCGGTAAGCCTTTTTGATGGTTTTCTCATCGGCATCGCGCGGCACGCCCAGAATGCTGTAGTAATCTTTATATTCCATATGCTGCTGGCTCCATCATGCCCTTCACGCCGCCGACTGGGCGACGATCACCCGCGCGGGGCGCAGGACGCGCTCGCCCTGGCAATAGCCGCGCCGCAGCTCTTCAATGACGAGACTCTCGACCTGTTGGTCTGCCGTCCCGGGAATCAGGGCAACGGCTTCGTGCAGGGCGGGATCGAAGGGCGCGCCGACCGCCTCGATGACGGAGACGCCCTCGCGCGCGAGCAGGTTGCGCATGCCGCCGTAGGTCACCGTGAGCGCCTGGTAGAGGTGGTCGTCCGTAGCGGTCCCTGCTTGCTTAGCCGCCTCCAGGGTGAGCTCGAGGTTATCCACGACTTCCAGGAAAGGCAGGAGCAAGCGCTCGCGCTCTTCAGCCAGGCGTTGCGCATCGCGGAGCGCCTGACGCTGCCGGTAAGCCTGGGCATCCGCCTGCAGGTGCAGCGCCACGGCTTGCCAGTCAATGTCGCCTGTCTGCGCCTCGCGCACGACGTCGCGCACCGGTTCTTCGACGCGGGTGGAGGGTTCCACGGGCGCGGGGACTGGTTCAGCGATGTCCGGCGTGGCGTCTGTGGCCAGCTCGGGCGCCGATTCGGGCGCCGGCGTTTTAGCGCTAGAAGCGGTTTTTACTGGAATACGAAAGACTTTACCTGAAGGGACCATGCCCTTGCCTCCTGAATCCGTGACCTGGAAGGGTCTGGATGTTTTTTTGTTTTTTCTCTACCGTACATCTGAAGTAAAAGGTCAGTCATGGTATACTCCACGGTGACCAAACCAAAGGAGTGAGACCAAT
>JAKJAC010000162.1 GCA_022707705.1 Chloroflexota bacterium | reverse complement strand
AGGGTTTGGGCAGCGCCATTTACTCCGCCAATGGCGCCGCAAATTGCGCCGCGCTCTGCATATCGCATTATGCAATCCACACCACTCACTGCTACGCTCACCATTACTGCGACACCCTCAGTGACGGTGACTCCTCCGATTTCTGACTTGCCATTGTCGGAAACCCCTGCGGTCACTCCCACACTCACTTTGACTTCTACACCCCCACACACGCCGACAGCTCAGGTTACACCCACTACCGCGCCTACCCCAACAGCTACGTCTGAACCTGTGCTTCCGACGACCTCCCCAACCTCTGAGTCTGCTGGATTGGGGGCATGGTTGGCAAACAACGCGGTGCTTTTTGCCGGGATTATGGTGGGGTTTTTGGGATTGCTGTTTCTGGGATTGCTTTTTGTGCTGTTTGGCCGGCGGAAGAAGCGCGCTACCCAGCGCACAGGTACCCGCCCCATCACACCGTTGAAACCTGCCGCCCCGCCAGTCGCACCGACTCCTGCTTGCATAACCTATACCGATACTGAAGGGAAAGTTCAGACTTGTGAACTGAACCCTGAAGGTATGACCATTGGGCGGGCTGCCGATAACCAACTCGTGATTGGTTCAACTTTCCCAGGTGGGGAGACCGTGTCCCAGCATCATGCACGCATCCTTCGAAAAGGGGAAGATTGGATTGTAACCGACCTGAATTCTGCGAATGGCATCTACGTGAATGAGCGGCGCACCGGACGAAATCTGTTGCAGGATGGATGGAGGCTGGCTCTTGGCGCTGTCATCTTCACCTTTCGTGCGGGAAAGGGGGACTGAGCCATGAAGTGTTCACAATGCGGCTCTGAGAATCGTGTTGGCGCGCGGTTTTGCCTTCAATGCGGCAATGATCTTGGACCTGAAGAGGAATCTGCACCCGTTGTTAACGATTCCGGACCTCGGACGGCGTCAATGACGTCAGACACCATACCGCAGGAGGATCCACCTGCCCCTCCGGCAAATGGACCGGCAACGGCGCCATTGCCCAATCTTAGCGCGGCTTTTGCACCATTGCCCGCAGGTGCATTGCTGTTTCAAGATCGCTACGCGGTTCTGGAGGTGCATTCCACTGGTGCACAAATCAATGAGTACCTGGTAGTGGATCGCGTGCCTGTGTGGGTTTGTGAGCATTGTGGGAATGCTTCCGAGGCTGCAGAAGAACATTTCTGTGAGAGTTGTGGGGCAGAGCGAAGCGGCGCCGCGCCGCTCAATCTGCGTTATCGCCTTCATGAGAGTATTGATCCCCAGGCTTTCGCACAAGAAGCGCAGCTTTTGGCAATGCGATTGCAGCATCCGGGTCTCAGGCTCTCCACAACGATTTTCACTGAAGCGCCTTATGGGGCCCCACGCCAATACCGTGTGGTGCCTGAGTTCCCTCTGCCTTCAGCGGCAACATTGCCGATTCCGCAGGAGGTTAACACAGTTTTGACATGGGGTGTGGCTTTGGGGCAGGCATTGACCTACCTTCACCGCCACCAGATCACGTTACAGACCATCAACCCCAATCATGTTGTTCTCGATGGCAAGGTTCCACTTTGGACGAATCTGAATCGCGCCTATATTATTCCGCCAGCACAGCGTGCGACGGGCGAGGCGCTTAATGAGATACTCTCCCGGGATGTTCAGGGATTGGCGACCGTGTTGTTGTATTTGATGACCGGCCAAACGCAGCTGACCACAGAGATGCCTTTCTCGTCGCGGCTCAAAACATTGCTATATCAGGGAATTAATACGCCGCAGGTCTTGATGGCGGAGACGTTCACTGCGGAGCTGGAGGCTTGCCTGGATGAATTGCGCCATCCTGCCAGTGCGACATTGATCGTAGGGCGACGTTCGGATGTGGGGCGCGTGCGCTCATTGAACGAGGATAGTTTGTTGACTGTGGAATTTACTTCTGTTTTCAAGTCAGTTAGTGAGCCAATTGGATTGTTCATCGTTGCCGATGGCATGGGCGGGCATGAGGCTGGTGACGTCGCTAGCGAGCTGACCGCGCGCGTGATGGCACAGCGCGCTAGTGCGGAATTGCTGCCATCTCTGGCGCTAGGAAAACCGTTTCCCGAATGGCGCAACTGGCTGACTGCAGCGGTGCAATCTGCAAACAAGGCAGTTCATGAGCAACGGACCGCTGCCGGTACCGATATGGGAAACACATTGGTAGCAGTCCTGGTACGTGGTGGCAGGGCGCTGATCGCCAATGTGGGGGATAGTCGCTGCTATTATCTGGATGCTGATGGCATTCGCCAGATTTCGGTTGACCATTCGTTGGTGGAGCGATTGGTTGCTACGGGGCAGATTACCCGCGATGAGGCTGCTCATCACCCGCAGCGCAATGTGATTTATCGTGTAATCGGAGACCGCTCAAAGGTCGAGGTGGACCTTTTTGAGCAATTGTTGGATCCCGGTGGCGCGCTGCTATTGTGCTCTGATGGTCTGAGTGGCATGATTTCAAACACGGATATCTGGCAGATCTGGCATGCAGCTGGTTCGCCACAGGAGGCGTGTGATGCGTTAGTCAAGGCAGCTAATGAGGCTGGCGGCGAGGATAATATCACTGCGCTCATTGTGCAGATGGTTGTTTGAGAGTTTTTGTTTATTAGAAATCACTCGAGGTTAGTGGTCGATCATTGCGCTCTTTGTTGTGCTGTCATTTTCAGAGGAGGGAATATCATGAAGAGGCTACGTCCCGTTAATGTAGTCTTTTGCCTGGTGATGTTATTTGTTCTAGTCCTCGAAGTTGGTGCTCAGGGACAGGGACCGGTGCTCCGTGTTTTGGGTGAACCATTGCCGGGACCTGATGCGGAGATACTGGTTTCGGTTCTGGACCCCAATGTGGGACGTAGCTTACCTGACCTTACGGCTGACAATTTCGCGTTGCAGCTTTCAGGCGAAGCCATTCCTTTGACCAACGTCACGTCTGAGACCGGCGGTGTTGCAGTGGTGCTGGTGGTGGACCGTGGTGGCATCGCGCGAAAGAACGATCAGCGTATCGGTCAGGCAGTGGACCTCGCAGGAGCAATGCTTGATCGGTTGATAGTAGATGGATCGCCCGGCTCTGACATGGTCGCGTTGGTGGGCATCCGTGGGCGTGATGCGGGTGGCTTGACGCCATTGATTCCTTTCACGGATCGTGACCCTAATCTGATACGCAACGAGTTTGATGCTCTGCGTACTGAAGTGGTTCCAGAGGTCACGCCGCTATATGATGGTGTTGACCGCGCCATTGAGTGGTTAACGCAGAACCCCAGCGCACAGGTACAGGCGCAACTCAATAGCCGCAGATCTGTCATTGTCGTGTTCTCCGATGGCATAGATCGTCAATTCAGCAGCGAAGCCTATGAGACGGTGATCATCAACAAGTGCCTGCAATCCGGGATTCTGTTATATGCGGTGCGGATGGGGGGCGGGACGACCGATGTTGATAACCTGCAAGCTATGGCGACACAGACGAATGGACGTTATGTGGCGCATGAGCCGACCAACAATGAGGCTACGCTGAGCCTCTTCGATGATCTGACTACACTACGGAGCGCTTACAAGCTGAGTTTCCCGGTTCTAAAACCCCAAGGTGATTACAAAGTACGGGTGCAGGTGCAGGGGACTGTGATTGGCGATGCTTTCACCGAAGCAACGGTCGGTTCGAATCTGCGTGTACCCAAGCTCAGCCTGAACACGCCACCCGAGACGACCATCACCGTTCCTTTTTCAAAGACGGTGGGTGGATTTCTTGAACGCAGTATACCTCTGAGCGTCGCAATTCAGTTCCCTGATGCTGAGACCCGCAACCCGGATACTGTATCGTATTATGCGAATGGTGCGCTCATAGGTACTTCAAGTAGCGCGCCAGATTATCCCTTCGAATGGCAGGTGAGCAATCTGGTGACTCCCACGCGCGAGCTCCAATCCCGTGATATTACTTTCCTGGCTCGAACCACAGACCCATATCTCGATGCCGAGATGGCGAGCCAACCGGTTAATGTGCGGGTTACCTGGGAAGCGGAAGAGGTCACCGTAGTAGAGGAGACCAAAGAGACGGTCAAACAGAACTGGTGGATTATCTTAATCCTGGGGCTTCTGTTGTTGGGGCTATTGATTCTGCTGATTCTGTTGATCAAGACCCGCGGCGAGATTGCGCGCAAAGTGGTTGCGCCCGCAGCAAGCGCCATCAGCAAGATGACTCAGCGCATGAGCGCGGTTGGACCCGCTTATGGAAAACTCGTGGTCATACATGGTTCATCTGCGGGGCAGGAGTACCGGTTGTCATCACCGCTGGTCAAAGTGGGGCGCGATGCCCAGAATTGTGATTTCCCGCTCTTTGATCAATTTGTTTCCAATCCACATTTCTCTATCCGGCAGGAGCAAAACCAGTATTTCATCGCCGATGAAGGCAGCACGAATGGGACTTTCCTCAATGGCATGCAGTTACGTCCCTCACAACCGGTGCCGCTGCAGCCTGATGCTATCATCAAAGTGGGAAATACACAGTTGCAGTTCAAACGCTTGGGCGGTGAAACGCGCCGTGTCAGTCTTGATGGACAGGTGCCTGCGGGTAATGCCTATCCTCCTGCCGGACCGGTGCCTCCAACTCAAGCGGCGGCTTCTCCGGCGCCCTATGGACCGACTGTAGCGGCGGATGATATCCCGCAAGCGGGGGGATTTCCGGGGGGAACGCCTGGTACGCCGCCGCCTGGTTATGGACCGACGGTTCTGGCGGATGACCTGCCGGCGTCCGGCGGACCGCCAAACCCCTGGAAACCAGGCAAGTAGTCGCGAAAACAGCCCGGCAAATGAGCCGGGCTGGTGAAGATTACGTCGCAGGCATAGTCGGCAATATCTCACGGAGGGTAGAAAACGATGGTTTCCGGTGCAATCGGTGACTACACCGCGCCATCTAGTGCGCAACCGGGCAGTGCGTCTGTCTCCTTGCGTTCAAAACCACAGCTGCTGGGACTGGACGTATGGTGTGAAACTGACGTGGGGCGCGAACGTGACGTTAACGAGGATGCGGTTTACCCCGATCCTCTGGGCGGTAAACGCTTCTACGTTCCCCCTGCTGAGCTATTGGCGCGCAAGGGGCAACTGTTGTTAGTCGCTGATGGTATCGGCGGTGAACAGGTTGGCAGTGCCGCGAGCCAATGGGCAATTCGTCTTGTTGCTGAGCGTTATTATGCGTTGGCGGGTGATGATTTCACTGCAGACTTGCGCGAGGCGCTTGAGCAAACCAATGTGGCATTGCACCGTTATCTGCAAGAGACCGGGGCGACACAAGCTGGCAGTACGATGGTTGCTGCTGTCGTGCATCAGGGGGTGTTGTATCTTGCGAATGTCGGCGATAGCCGGGCTTATCTCCTCCGCGATGGCGTGTTGTATCAACAGAGTCGTGACCATACCCTGGCGCAACAAAAAGCTGAAAGGGGTGTGATTGCGCAGGCAGAGGTAGCGAATGACCCTGATGCGAGCGTGTTGACTCGCGCGTTGGGCGCATCTGCCTCAGTGGTGGTAGACGTCTTCCGCCCAGTGCCGCTGGCACCTGGTGATGTGGTTGTGTTGTGCTCTGATGGTCTCTATGATATGGTGCCCGATGCCGAGATTGTTCGCACGGTGTTAAGTGGCGCGCCACGCCGCGCAGTGGAACGCTTAATCGAGATGGCCAATGTTCGGGGTGGGTATGACAATATCTCGGTGCTTTTAGCACGTGTGGGCAATGCGGCAATGCCTGCAACCGCGACGCTGGGTTACGTAAGTGCTCTCCGAGAGGATTTTGCGCAGCTAGAACCATCCCGCAGACAGGTATTATGGATTGCGTTGCTGGTTATCGCTTTCGTTATCTTCGCTGCCATGTTAGTTATTGGGTGGGGGCTGTACTCGCCTGCACCTGATACCGCTCCCGCTGCAGTTTCCGCGTTGATGGCGCTATCTCAGCGTGCCTGGGGAGGCTAGAATGCCTGGTGAGATTGCTTTGACGGTGCAGACCAACAAGTCGGCGTTTCCCATCACTGATGGGCAGCAATTGGTCTATGTCCTTATGACGGTTATGCCTGCTGACACACTGGCGTCGGTGCAGATGCCATTGAATTTCTGTCTTGTGTTGGACCATAGCGGTTCCATGAGTGGAGCTAAGATCGAGAACCTCAAGGCTGCGGCGCGTCTGGCAGTTGATGAGATGGCGGCGCAAGACCTTGTTGCAGTTGTGGTTTTCGATGATTCGGTGCAAGTGGTCTTGCCCAGTCAACCGGTGACCGATTCGGCTGCAATCAAGGCGCGTATTGACAAAATCCGTGCTGAAGGTGGCACAAAAATGGCGCGCGGAATGCGAGCTGGACTGGATGAGCTCATCAAGGGGCTGCGCGCGGACCGTGTTAGCCGCATGCTATTGTTCACCGATGGCGAGACTTACGGCGATGAGGATGAATGCCGATTGCTGGCAGCTGATGCCGGAAAGCGCAACATCGCGATTTCTGCGCTGGGATTGGGTGAAGGTTGGAACGAGATTTTGCTGGATGCACTGGCACAAGCCAGCGGTGGCATATCTGATTTCATCCCTGAAGGTAGACCGGATGCTGTCTTGAAAACGTTTCAGGGGCAGGTGCGTAGCGCACAGCGAAGTGTGGTGCAGAATGCGCTATTGTTGTTGCGGTTGGCGGATGGCGTGACAGCGCGCGCAGTTTGGCGCGTGACCCCTATGATCAGTTTGTTGGGGCAACGTGTTGTTTCAGCGCGGGATGTGCAGGTGACGTTGGGAGAAATGGAGCGTGGGCAAGGGCAGAGTGTGCTCGTTGAACTTTTAGTTCCTCCCTTGGGGGCTGGTGCATACCGGTTGGCACAAGCGGAGATTGCTTATGATGTGGCGACGTTAGGGTTACGAAACGAGAAAGTCAAAACCGATGTGGTACTCAGATTTTCTGCAGATGCCGCTGAGATTGCTGCTAACCAGGCGGATGTTCTGAACATCGTGGAGAAAGTTACCGCACACAAACTTCAGACGCGAGCACTGGAAGAGGCTGCATCTGGCAATATTGTAGGCGCCACACAAAAACTGCGTGCTGCGGCAACCCGTTTGCTGGACCTTGGTGAGTCAGAACTGGCTGCTGTCGCTCGCCAGGAGGCTGACCGGTTGGAACGGGGACAGGGACTTTCTGCTCATGGCACCAAGAAACTGCGTTATGAGACGAGGAAATTGACACAGAAACTCGAAGATTAGCGGCAAACGGTGAATGTTGAGTATCAAGGGCATGTGAAGCAGTCGTTTCATCCTCGGTACAGTTAAGCCCTTGAGGTTCGTCAATGATTCCGATGTCTGACTTGTGATAGGAGGGGCGCGATGACGATTTGTTCAACTTGCGGTTCGCAGCAACCGGATGGTGCTGCATTCTGTGATGAGTGTGGTGCGGCGCTGAGTGGACCGTCGGGTGCTGGGGGTATTCCTGCGGGTGGGATTCCGGTAGGAATTCCGACAATGGCGGCTTCGCTGTGTCCCGTTTGCGGCGCTCAGATTACTCCAGGCGAGCAATTCTGTAACAGTTGTGGCTCTGCCGTGGGCAGTGCTCCGGGTGTGCCTGGTGTGCCCGCTACACCCGGTGGTGGACTTCCAACGGTTGCTGCATCGGCAGTGGGTGGGCAAACGTGTTCAAATTGTGGTGCGGCGCTTGAGACTGATAGTGCTTTCTGTGATATGTGTGGTGCGCCAGTGCAGGCAGCAGCTCCCTCGTATGGTGCTGTTGCACCGCCTTCGCCAGCGGCATATGCGGCGCCAGCTGCGCCCGCCGGTGGCTACATCGCTGTGCCACCAGCTGCGCCTGGTGAGTACGCGCCTACGATGATTGCGCAACCGGGAGCGGTCGCCTACCCGTCACCTGAGCCTGGAGTGGCAGGTTTCCCTCATCAACAGATACCTCAACCCGCAGTTTACTCCCCTCCTCCGCCGGTTGTTCGTGGACGCTTGGTGGTTTTGGGTTCAAATGTAACACTGCCGCTTCCAACTGGAAAGGGTGAGATCATCATCGGGCGTGAAGACCCGGTCAGCGGCATCTTTCCCGATATTGACCTCACTGATCATGGCGGGGACGAAGGCGGTGTCTCTCGCCAACACGCACGAATTCTGGTTCAAGGTGACCGTTTCTTCATTGAGGATCTCAATAGCACGAATTTTACCTTCGTCAATCAACAAAAGCTCACACCTCAGCAACCACAGGCGTTGGTTGGTGGTGATGAGATAAGGTTCGGACGCGTCAAAACAACTTTCCAAATCTAGGGAATCAGATGGGGTGAAAACGGAGACCGGGGTGAGCTGCAGATAGATATACACGAGGTTTTACCTCATTCTGCATGGTTTTTCTCTTCCTCCTGCGTTGCCGTTTCCTGCCAGTTTAAGGAGGCGTTTATGGTGTTGAAGCCTGATGATTTTCTGCAGGGGCGTTACCGCGTTGAGTTGCCATTGGGGCAAGGTGGCATGGGTGCGGTCTATCGCGCTGTGGATACTCGCCTGAATGTTCTGGTTGCGCTCAAGGAGATGTTTCCTCAACCTGACCTGGATGCCGCAACTTTGGCACAATTGCGTCAGCAATTTCAGCAAGAGGCGCTAGTATTGGCTCGGTTACAGCACCCTAATCTGGTGCGAGTTACCGATTTCTTTGAGGAAAGCGGTAATGCCTATTTGGTGATGGATTTTGTCAGCGGACATAGCCTGGCGCAATACATTGAGAGCTGGGGTGCTATTCCAGAGAATCAGGCATTGGCTTGGGCTGCTGAGCTGCTGGATGCGTTGGCTTATTGTCACAGCCGTGGCATTATTCACCGGGATGTAAAGCCACAGAATGTTATCATTCGCCCTGATGGACATGCGGTGTTAGTAGATTTCGGGTTGGTCAAACTCTGGAATCCCGCCGACCCAAGCACCAAGACTATTATGCGTGGGATGGGTACCCCAGAATATTCCCCGCCAGAGCAGTATGATGCTGGCGCCGGGCACACGGATGGTCGTAGTGATGTATACAGTCTGGGGGCAACACTGTATCATGCTCTCACTGGTCATACACCACCTACAGCCACGTTACGGATGGCGGACCCAGAGCAATTTCTGCGTGTTTGGGATCAAGTGAAAGGAGTAAGCCAACGCACGCAGGCGGCGATTTTCCGAGCGTTGGAACTCTCACGTGCTAAACGGTGGCAGAGTGCTGTGGAGATGGCTGCGGGATTAGGGGTCTCGGTACGCGCCTGGACTCCGCAGACCGACACAGGACCTCGCCCTGCGGGGAAACAGCCAAGTGGCACGGTGCAAATGGATCCACAGACTGCTGCGGGTGCTGCCGTTGCAGATGCTGCTACTGGACCAGGGCGGCAGAAGGCTGTAGCATCGCCGGCGCCACCTCGTGCGGCAGTGCCCGTAGTTCCTCGTTCAGAGATGGGACCTGTCGCATCGTCCAAGGGTCGAGGATTTCCGAAATGGATTTGGGCGTTGGCAGCGTTGTTCCTGGTGCTGCTCATCGCCGGCGGTGCGGTTCGTGCGGCGCGTTTGGGGATATTTGGTGGGGAAAAGACAACGCCCACCGCAACACCGACCGTGGTCTTGACTCCGACCGCGACCAAAACTGCACGGGCAACTGCCACACCTACGACAACTCCAACTGTCCGACCTAAACCTACCGATACCCCACTTCCAGCGACTACGGAAGCACCCCTTCCACCCCCGGAGTTGACGGGACCGGCGAATGACCAGAGCTATTATCCTACATCTGCGATTGAATTGACCTGGACGTGGGGACAACGTCTGGCTTTTGATCAACGTTTCGCTGTGATAGTGAAGAATGCTTCCGGTCAAGAAGTATTACGTCAGCAGTTCAATAACCCAGATGCGACACTGGCTTATCGTTTCACCGTGGCAGAGCAGAATCTGGCGCTGGGAGCCTACACATGGTTGGTGGCGTTAGAGCGGCAAACTGGCGGCAAATGGGAAGTGGCGGCGGAAAGCGGTTCCCGCACCTTCCGGGT
>JAKJAC010000161.1 GCA_022707705.1 Chloroflexota bacterium | reverse complement strand
CGGCCGGCACTGTTGTGGCTATCTTTGTGGGCACGCGCCTGCTTTTCCCGGAGCATCCTCTTGCAGCGTGGTTTGCAACATTATTGACCGCCGGTATGCCAGAATTTCTGTTTATGGCAGGCTCGGTCAACAATGACAACATGATCACGTTGCTCAGCACCTGGTCCCTGGTTTTGATGCTGCAACTGCTGCGAACTGGCTTGCGCTGGTGGCAACCATTAGCATTAGGGTTGTTAAGCGGATTAGCTGCGTTGACTAAGGCTTCAGGGTTGCTATTATTGCCCTTAGCCTGTCTGAGCATTGGGGTGGCATATTGGCAGAGTCATACCCCAAAGCAAGTGCAGCTGATGAAAACATTAAAATCGCTAGCACCGCACTGGGGATCAGCAATTGCTATTTTCATGTTAGTAGCAGGATGGTGGTTTGCGCGAAACTGGCAACTCTACGGGGATCCTTCGGGCACCCTGGGTCATCTCGCGGTCATGCCCGTTCGCGATACCATGACGCTCAGCATCTTCTTTCAGGAGTTACCGGGACTATTTCTCTCCTGGTGGGGTGTTTTTGGTTGCACCATGCCACCGAGTTATTTTTATCTCATCGCTGGCGCACTGACTTTAGGCGGGTTGCTCGGAAGCCTTCTGGGACGGGAGGAACTTAAGTCGCAACGGATTCCTCTTTTCGTGTTACTAATATGGTTTGGGTTAATGTGGGCAGCTTATCTCCAATGGAATTGGGTCATTCACGCAGCGAAGGGCCGCTTGCTCTATCCCACGCTACTCGCCTGGAATGGGCTTTTAGGCTGGGGATGGGCCTATTGGGCTAACAGACAGCACTGGGTCAAGACAGTTCTACCCGGTGGACTGCTGCTGTGTGCGATACTCATCCCGTTGGGCGTGATGGCTCCTCGTGTCACGCCTCCGCCTATCATCACTCAAGACGTCAAGCTGGTCATATCTCATCCTATTGAAGGTAGCTTTGGCGACGCAATTGCCTTGCGGGGTTATGCACTGAACCAGACCAGTTTTGAGCCTGGGCAGCAGCTGGATCTGGCATTATACTGGGAGGCGAAGGGCCAACCAGACCAACACTACAGCCTGGCGATTCAACTTGTCTCGGCTATACCGGGAGAAACATCCGCCCTGCTCAACTTTAATACCTGGCCCGGTGGCGGGAATTACCCTACCGGTTATTGGAAGACAGGGGAAATCATCGAGGACCGCTATCAATTACGGTTGCCAGATACCGTGGCGCAGGCACAAGCCTGGATTCTACAGATCATCATTTACGAAACCGAGAGTGGCGCACGCCTGCCCTGGAACCTGCAGGGACAGTCCATAGAGAATCATGCCAAGTTGAGCCTGGTGCGCGTGGGCGCCAGTCACCAGATGACACCGCCCACAGATAGCGTCGCTGCGCCTGTCATATTCCAAAACGCCATCAGATTGAATGCCATAGCCATAAAACCCATCGCGGACCAGCTGAGAGTTGAGCTATGGTGGGAAAGTCTAGCGCCCCTGCCGACAGATTACACGGTTTTCGTGCATCTTCTGGATGCTGCAGGAAACCCGCTAACGCAAGCAGATGGCCCGCCGTTGGCGGGCGGTTTCCCCACCTCATTCTGGCATCCAGGAGACACAGTCCATGATGTGTACATCCTACAACAGCCAGACACTGGCACTTCCCAGACACTCAAGTTAGGTTGGTACGATCCACAAAATGGGACGCGTCTGGAGGCGGTACAGAACGGAGAAATCTTACCAGAAGCCGCGCTAACACTCACGGTTCCCGCGACGCCGTGAGTGGAACATGCACAACCCGATGCGTGAAAAGCCGATAATACCCACCAAAATAAGTGCTAGCCAAAACAGCAGCAGCCCGATAATGAAGGCACGCGCTGCCGGCAAAGGCACGCCGCTAGTCCATACATACCAGAGCCACAGATCTAGCGGGCGCGGAACGGCAGGATCGTAGAACCAAAACAGCGCGGGCCAGCTCCAACCCTGCTCAGTGCTCAGAGGCAGGGGTCGCGGCAAACGCGCTTCCCGATAGGGCAACAGAACGCCATCTTGCAACAGAGTCACATTCGAGACAAATACGCTCAATTCACGGGCATCGCCAGGCACATCCGCCGGCGCATCGAGGTGTAATACGCCGGGCCAACGTGCGGCGCCTCCAGTAGGGAGCGTCACCTTTTCGCGCCATTGCGTCTCTTGCGCACTCTCAGCCAACAGCTGCAGATCGCTGACGCAGTCATGATCCTCATACGTCCACTGCAACCCGCGCCATGCCACGGCAGTAGGAGTAGCCGACTTGGGGCGAGAATAGGTAATGCTAAACACCAGGGGAGTTCGCGACGAATGCGCGTAGATACGAAATTCGCCAACCGCCCCCATCCACCGACCATAAGGTGCTTGTTCCACGGCTTCGGTGGGGTAAAAACCAGATTCTAGCAAGTAAAAATCCCCTCCGGACACGCGCAAGGCATGATCGAAAGCCTGCCAACCGGCTCGATATTCGGACCACAAACGCCACTGTGCTAGCAAAGGTGATTTTTCGGGAATGTAGATTTGCTGTTCAAAAGCAACATCGCTAAAGACATAGGCGTTGTAATTCACCAGCAAATTAGATACCTGCACCACAGCGCCTAATGCACCAAAGAGCAACAAAGCCGTTATGGATAACCAACGCCTCAGATCTTGCCTTTCAAGCCAGGCTCCCAAAGGTAGCAACATGAAGGGAGTGACACACACAATGTAGCGCGGTCCCCAGTTGACGCCGCCAAACCAGCGATGCGTAACAAAACTGTAAAACAACGGATAAGCAAGCGCAATTCCAAAAACCAAAAGTGATTCCAGTTTGTGGCGGCAATATAGAGCGCGCCAACCCCATAACGCCAGAAAAGCAGGCGGCGAGAAGAAGAAAAAGCCCTTGCCGCTGCTAAGAAAGTATCCGTACCAGCTCAATAGTGGCTTAGCGGTCGCCCCCCAATCAGTGACCGGGCCGCGCGTGTCGGCACGCGTGTAGCCGGTCTCAAATATGCTGCCAAAGCGCGTGTAGTTGAATACCATCAGCAACCCCAGCAACAACAAGAACGGCAATCCAACGCCAAGTGCAGTACGCCAGAACCATTTTCCGCGCCGGGCATGCGCCTGCTGTAGCCAAAGCAACACCCCATAGCAGAAAAACGCTAGGCCAGCCACCGCCATCACATATTTAGTTGCAAAGCCTAAAGCCAACGCGATACCGGTCAACACAGCCCAACCCACTTGCTGCCCCAGACGGTAACGATTAACAGCCCAAACTGCTAACACTAACCAGAATGCATGCAAACTCTCGGAGAAAAAGGTGCGCGCATAGGGCCAAGCCACCGTACACAGACCAAAGACCAACGCAGTGACCAAAGCCGACCGCCGTCGATACCCCAGATCCACGCCGAAAAGATAGAGCACCGCAGCGGTGGCTGCAGTGACAAAGCCATTGAGGAACGCCACAAAGAGACGAGTGAAGAAAGGTTCAAAGACTGCGGGAAAAAGCGTTGCTGCCCAACGGCCCATGAGATAGAGCGGCGCAGCCAACAACGATTGCACCGGACCGGTCACCGCATACTGAAGCCCATCGCGACCCGGAATCAGGGCCAGCGGCACACCGGGCTCTAGCGTATCTACTGCAAAGCTGCCCCACTCTACCAGGCTCTCCGTCACCAGATAGATGACTTCGCCATCGGCACTGTCAATGTAGCCATTAGCAGTCAAACCGTAAAGACCGGTCAACAAAAGGCACAGCAGCACCGCTATTCCCCAATCCAGACGCTGATTACGCATAGCAGTCACCCTACCTTAAGGTAAAATCACGGGGAGCAAGAGACGATCACTGTCCGGTTGCCCCACCCCCGTTATCGACCAACGCACCAAGGTATCAAGCCAGTACACCCCAGTCTGCACGTAATACGGTCCGCCGGAGATTTGCGCCGGGTAATCAAGCCGATGGCGCTGAACTAAGATATCGCCAGGTTGCAGCGAATCCAGGGGTACTCCCAAGCCATCAGCAATAGCGAGCGGCACACCGCTAGCATCAAGCAAGTGCGCCATCAACGAAATAGCGCTGCCCGGTCGCTGCCCAACACGCCAGTAGGTCTCCAAGTTCAGCCCGGCTTCGTCGCGCTCAACCGCGTAACCCAGGAAATTGAAAACCTCGCCAACCGTGACCGGCGCGGTGATGGCAACCCCTTCCTGAAGTACTTGCGCCGGGGGCCAGGCGGAGGGCGCCAGCCACGCTTCGACAGCAGGCGCAACCGCTCCGGCAGAAAGCGTCTGCGCTGTATAGATTCGCGCAGCCGGGTGACTCCAATGTTCCTGCTGCTGAAAGACCAGGGGCATCCCGGTCAATCGCGTTGTTTCCCAATCACTGCTGCCCGGCGAGGCAGGCAAGACCATCCACGCGCCCGCACCCGGATACAGCCAGCTGCTTCGACAATCAAACGTATCGCTCTGCAACCCAGCATGCCCAAAACCCTCAGCTAGAGCTGTCGCGTCAAGGAGTGGCGAGGGCGCGGCGCATTGTATGACCCGTTGAAGCGGAGCAGGATCGGTCAGAACATCGTACACAAAGAGTGTGTGGGCGATTTTCGCCCTGGGTGTTTGATGGCGAAACCAATCATAAGTATCGGGATCAAGCAACCAGAGTCCCTGAAGCGGCATCACGCTGATCACGTAGCGACCAGGTGCAGGGTTGAAACGCGCGGTCAAGGTGATAGGGTCGTGGGCAGTGGGAGGGATAGGCTCAAAAGCCAAACCATACCATGCTGGATCGAGCGAAGAGAAAGCTGCCAACCGTACCGGCTTTGACCCGGCAACAGGTTGAGCCTGCAAATAGTCTTTGAGCGCATAAAAACCCTGACCCCACTCCAGGCTGGAATCTGCCAGGTAACGATACCCCCCATCCGCGCCGCCAGCTAAAACGTTGAAATATGCCAGGTAATGCGGGAAAGTGCGCACACCACCCCCAATATACCCAACGGCTAGTAAGGCCAAGCTCAGGCGCCGCCACAGTGAGCCAGAGGCCAGGAAATGAGCTGCCTCCGGCACCAAGCGCGCAACGCTGACCAGCATATAGGGTACAATCGGCAGGAGGTGTCGATATCCGATATTCAGCCCGACCAACATCGAAAAAGCCAGGTATGTTCCCTGTGGAATGAACAGCGCCGCTGCCGACCATCGCGGACCAGGACCCCGGCGCAGGGTGACCCAGTATGCCAGCACCAAACCTAAGAGCAAGAGGACCGGCGTTTTTAGCAGTAAGGTTAGTGGGAAATAGGTCCAATGCCCACCTGAGCGCAACTGCCCGGATAAAAATGTGAGTTGCCCGGCGGTGATGTTCACCCTCTGATACGCCAAACCCCGCCAATGCGAGGCGGCGGGAACCGGCAAACCGCCAGGCGTCAATGGGGCAAGTTCAAAGCCATAACACAGCCAGAGAAAGAGCAGGCTGATCAACAACATCCCAATCAGGCGTAATAACCAACGCCCGAGGCGATAAGGTCGCTCCCGCACTGCATAGATCAAGATAACCAGCGCATACACACCTATCCAGAAAAATCCGGAGGTTTTGCTGGCAATGGCTGCGCCTAAAGCCAATCCAGAGCCCACATACAGCCCGGTTGTAGGGTGCCGCAAATAACGCGCCAGCAGATAGGCGCCGGCAAAACCAAAGGCGGTTACACCCAGATCTGTTGTATTTAGCTGTCCATGCGCAATCAGATTAGGTTCGAAGGCAAAGAGCCATAATGCTAGCAGACCCGTACGGCGACCCCAAGCTTGCGCAGCCCAACGCGCAGTCAACGCTGCCAGTAAGACGGTCAACCACATCACCGGGATGCGGGTAACACAGGCGGTAACTTCCATTGGGCCAAGAGCAGCCAACACCTCATGGGCAAAGCTCCGACAGTTGGGTGACATCGGGGCGGAAACGCCCCAATAACAACGGCCACGCCGTTAGGATATTGATCAAGGGGCCATGCCCGATGACTCCATGCCAGTAAAAGTCACCGGTGGTTACGTCAGCATAGCCGATAGCCGTATAAATAGGCTCATCATAGGTGAAAGAAAGTTGCGGCGCCGCCAACGCCAGCTGTGCAAAGAGTGCCAGCAAAGCCGCCAGGAGCGCCCACCTGACACGTTTTTCCCCCACATTAGTCATGGCGCATCCTTCGCTTCTTGACTTTGAGCCTCCGCCAGCGGCAGTTCACGCGGCGCGGTGCGCCGCAAGGCAGAAACTCCCAGAATGTTAGAAGAAATCACGCCCAACAAGAGCGGACAACCGGGAGAAAACAGACGTTGCACGACAGCCGCCGATAGCGCGATTTCGTTTGAAACCCCTAAATGAGCCAATAAGAAAATCAGGCTTGCATCGCGCACACCCAAACCCAAAGGGAGCATACTAACATTTCCCGCTGTCAGCGAGATCGCCAAAACGACTAATAGCAAATAAGGCGCTGGAGCGGACCCAAAAATGCCCAACAACAACCACAAACGATAAGCCTCTATCATCAACATCAACAAGACCAACAGCAAGGTAATCGCAACCACCACAAAGGGCATCGAGCGCAGGCTTGTTTGTACCTGTTGAATGAACCCCAAGATACGCTTTAAGCGTGAGCCAAAAGCCCAGGTCTCCAGGCGCGCGCTAAGTGCCTCCACACGCACCAGGAGTGCAAAGCCCAAAGCCGCTAACAATACTCCTATCAGAACCAAGGGCGCCGTCAAGCCGAGTTGGGGGAAGAGGATAGTGATGCCGGCCACAGCCAGAAAAGCCGGTATCAACATGCCCGCCAGCGCTTCCAGGGTAACCAACGCCGCGCCGCGCGCGAGTGGTACGCCGATGAAGCGCTGATACAGATAGACACGCCAGGGAATTCCAACTTTTACGGGCGTCAGATAATTAATGCTCAAGCTAGAGGTCAATACCAGATAGGTCTGCCAAAAGGTTACAACAGCGCCGCCGCCACGAATTTGCGCGCGCACCATCAAGGTATACACCACCGTTTCAAGCGCTGTCAGCAGGAAGATTCCGATAGCGACCAGTGGGCTGGTTTGACGAATGATAAACCAATCGAGATCACGTAGAAGAAAGAACAATAGCAGCCCACTGCCTATGAAAGAGATGGCAAGGGCTAACACGCCCAGGCTCAGTCGTCGAGACGGGAAGCGGGACAACATCGCCTGAACTCGCTCAAAAGCAGATCTCAGATCAGCGCGCATTTTCCCTGCCGTTCTGTCGCAATGATGTATACAACGCGGCATATGTCTGACCGATGCTCGCATTATCACGACCGTGCCGCCATAGCAAATCATATCCACCCCGAACAAGATTGGCGCGCAACTCAGCATCGCGCAGCAAGCGCACAATGGCAATTGCCAAAGCCGTAGAATCCGCCATGGGAATCAAATAAGCATCCTGCTCATGGGTGAAAACTTCTTCCGTACAGCCCGCACGAGTGAGAATGCAAGGTACGCCCGCGGTCATGGCCTCAGCAATAGTCATACTCCACACATTTTCGACCGGACTCAGTGCGGTAAATACACTGGAAAGCGCCAGATAATTGCCCACATCGGAGCGCGCGCCAGGCAAGTAAACCACATGCTGCAATCCCGCAGTTACCACAAAATCGTGTAATGCGCCAGATAATGGCCCATCTCCTACCACCACAAATCGCGCCTCTGGAAAATCTGCCAATACCTCAGGCACAGCGCGCACGAAAGTCAGTGGGTCTTTGAATTCATTCAGACGTCCGACAAAGGTCACCACTGGTGTATCTGGTGATAAACCTAGCTGCTGCGCAATCGTGGTAACGTCTGCCCCAGGGCGCAGACGCGCCGCATCTAACGGTAACGGAATTGCGTGACAGTGCTCAGATGGCACGCCCAATTGCGCTACGCGCCGTTCAGTCTCAAGGGCACTTGTGATGACAGCGTCCGCCCTGCGCAATACCGGAGCAACCCATGCGGAGGGCAAAGAGCGCACATCACTGCCATGAACACTGATCAGCAGCGGAAGTCGATAGCGCCAGCGCAACAACAATCCTAACCAACCCAATGGCGCCCAATGAACATGAATCACATCACAAAGCGCGCACACGCGCCAGGCTCGCAACAAGAATGCACCCATGAAGAACGGTATCAAAAGCAAAAGCCAGGGACGCCGTTTGATGTTTTCGGGGATACCGGCGCCATACGCCAGCTGCTCCAAAAACAGCGGCCACGCATAAACGAAGCGATGCACACGCAAATCCGCTGAGTCCTCGTAGAATAGCGCTTGAGGAGCGTGAGGTGTCACCACATCCACTGCAATGCCATGATCCAGCAGTGTGTGCACAAGGCTCAGTATGAAGCCACCCGCGAAATCTTCCTGATGGCGCGGATAAGAGGTGGTAAGCATACATACACGCATCGGTCAACGTAAATGATGATTATAGCTCATATCGAACCACATCGCAAATAAAACGCTCTGTAGTCCGGATACAAAGAGAAAAACCGCAAACAAAGCACTGGTTGCGGAAACGATACTCACAAAGAGGCGGTAATAGAGCAGATAGAGTCCAAAGAGCAAGCCCGGACCTAATAGTAAAAGGCCTACCACATAGAAGAATACCAACGGATGAAAATCACGAATGACATATTTCTGCACCATACGATAGACAAAGAGTTTTAACAGCAACCAAGTCAATTGCGGAATCATGCGCAAGGGCTTGATGCCACTCTTTTCACCGATGTTGTAGACCGGACGGACCGGCACATCCCGTACGCGAAAGTTGTAAATATTGAGGCGCACTAACAAGTCATTAGGCTGTCCATAACGCTTATACATGGCATCCCAATCAAGCGTACGCAGCGCTTTCCGGCTGATTACAGTGTAGCCCGATTGGGAATCCGCCACATGCCAGTATCCCGAAGCAATTTTGGTCAACAGCGACATCATGGAATTGCCCAGGTAACGCACATGCGGAATCATCCGCCACGCATCGCCGGTGAACAGACGGTTGCCTTTGGTATAATCTGCCTCCCCAGCCGCAATCGGATCGAGCAGTGCAGGTAGATCTGCAGGGTCCATCTGCGCGTCGCCAGCCATTACCGCAGCGGCATCGATCTCGTGCTCAGAGCACCAGCGATAGCCTGTGGCAATACTCCCTCCGACACCCTGATTTACCTCATGGCGCAACACCACCAACCGCTCAGCCAAAGTAGCTTTGAATGACTCGGCTACTGCAGCAGTTTGATCCTGACTGCAATCATCGACCACCACCATCACATCCACAAAATCAGGCATGGTTTCAATAACCCTGGACAAAAGCAGGCTTTCATTATACGAAGGAATAACGACGGCGATACGTAGGTTTTTATACATTGATCATTCTTCCCGATAATTATGTGTCAACACACAGCACAGCCTCATTATAACTAATAATTCGACTTTTGGATAGTCTCCCTCTTGAGCGTTGCCGATAGATAGTGTATACTGGAGGCAAACCATTTCGAGGGAGACAGATGAAACAGTTTGCGGAAACCGGCGATTTTTGTCCAAATGAAGCTTGTGAGGACTACGGTAAGCTTCAAGACGATCAGCAGCATAACATTATCAAGTTCGGCAAAACCCGGCAGGGGGTGCAGCGCTATCGGTGTCGGACGTGCAAAAAAACCTTTACCGCCACCACCGGGACGATCTTCTACCGTAAGCGCACGCCTGAGCACGAGATTCTCGAGGTCTTAGCCTTGCTGGCTGAAGGGAATCGCATCAGTTCCTTGTCGCGGGTCAAAGGCTTCAAAGAGGATACAATTCTGGCCTGGCTGCGAGAAGCCGCGCAACACGCAGAAGCCGTGGAAGACGTACTGCTGGCCGAGTTCCAGGTCGAACGGGGGCAGTTGGATGCCCTCTGGGCCTATGTGGGCAACAAGAATCCGGTAATTGTCAAGACCCTCGATGAGGGGGTAATCTAGGCCCAAAACAGGCAGGGGGCAATAACCC
>JAKJAC010000160.1:9887-10115 GCA_022707705.1 Chloroflexota bacterium | reverse complement strand
CATGCGCTGCGCCAACCACGCGCCCATCTGAAGGTGCTGGGATGACAATCCAAAGACAAAGCCGCCGCCATGGAGGTAGAGGAGCGCGCGGTCTGGTGGGCTGTTTTGGGGGATAAGCCAGTGGCAGGGTACGCCGTTCGCGGATACGGGTTGCCGCGTCACCCCCGGTTCCAATCGCGCGTGTGCGACGCCTTGTTGGATAAGCCAGTTGGCTATGGGGAGTGGCAG
>JAKJAC010000160.1:0-9877 GCA_022707705.1 Chloroflexota bacterium | reverse complement strand
TGGTCATGGCTTGTGTCTCGCTGGTTTGCATTTGAGCTACCTGACTGGTGGTCTGCGATTCATTATAGGGAGCTTGGCGACACTGTCAACGGTCGTTTGGAAGTGATTTTCGTGGACGGGGGCGCAGTCCCGTCCACGAAAATCAAAAAAACACCCATGGCTTTGTCAGGAGCGGGATTGATGGTAGAATGAGCGCTGACTATCATGTGAGGAGTATTCGGTATGGGTGAACAGAAACCTGTTTATGTGACGGCGCAGGGGTTGCAGGCGCTGAAGGAGGAGCTGGAAGAGCTGACGACGGTGCGGCGCCTGGCTCTGGCGCAACGGCTGCACGCGGCTATCAAGCAGGGCGATCTTTCGGAGAATGCGGATTATGCCGCGGCAAAAGAGGAGCAGGGCTTCCTGGAAGGCCGCATTCTGGAAGTGCAAGCCTCGATTCGCAACGCGGTTATCATCGAGGCGGGCGGCATTGTCGATGGCTATGTGCGCATCGGTTCGCATGTGACGGTGCTCGAGGATGGCGAGGACGAGCCTGAGACGTATCACGTTGTGGGTCCCACGGAAGCGGACCCGCGCAGCGGCAAGATTTCCAACGAATCGCCGCTAGGCGTGGCGCTGCTGGGGCACAAAGCTGGTGATGTGGTGCGCGTGAAGGCGCCTGCGGGGACGATTGCGTTCCGCATCAAGAAGGTCGCTTAAAGGAATCGGGGACGCTGATTTCCGCAGCTGACGCGGATAAAGAGAACCGGAGCAAGGATGCCTTGCTCCGGTTTTTTCTATGGCATAGAAGGGATTGGGGCGATTAGCACTCGCTGTGACCGCAGATGTAGCAACGGCGGCAACCTTCGGTGTAGACCATCGCTGCTTGCCCGCAGCTGGGGCACAGGTCGCCGACCTGCGCTTTGGGCGTCGAATGCGTCATGGTGGAGTGCGGCAGCTCTTGAGGTTCCGCCGGGGTCACGTGCGACTCGTGGCTTTCCTGGTTATCCTCATCGGTTTCGGTGAGATAGTCGTTGAGCGCTTGCGCAACGCCATCGGGCAGGCTCAGCACGCGCTGGTGCCCGAATCCCAGCGGGCGCCCGCCGCCGATGCCGCCCAGCTGGGCGACGATTTCCTCGAGGCGGCGACGCGGTTCCAGGGGCGAGGGCAGTCGCAGGTTGAGCGAGATCAATCTGCCGATGGCTTCGGCGACCGCGGCGGTTTCGGAGCCGGCTTTGGCGACGTTGAGGAATACCTCGAAGGGCTGCACATCCCCGTTCATGTTGACGGTGATGAAGGCGGTGCCCGCCGGCGTGGGGACGCGATAGGTGCGCCCGTTGAGGCGCTGGGGACGGGGACGGATGTGCGGCGTCTGCCAGGGTTTGGGCGCGGGGGCGGGAGCGGGGCTGCTCTCGACCTTTTGCTGGCGGGTAGCTTCGGTCTCGAGCACCACTTTTTCGCGGGAACCCGCTACGTAGACGGTCAGCCCTTTGCAGCCGAGGCGCCACGCCAGCTGGAAGGCGGCGGCGATGTCCTCTTCGGTGGCGCCTGCGGGGAAGTTGATGGTCTTGCTGATGCTGGCGTCGGTGAAGGCTTGCAGGGCTGCCTGCATGCGGATGTGCCCCTCGGCGGGAATGTCGCTGGCGATGACGAAAATCTCGCGCAGCGCTGCGGGAATCTCCTCCACTTGCTGGCAGCTGCCGGTCTGCGCCACTTGCTGGAAGATGCGTTCCCGCGCCTCAGCATCCAGTTGCGCTTCTTCCAGCGCCCGGACGAATGCGGGGCTGAGGTAGCGCAGCGGCAGGGATTGGCCCTCATCCTGCACGTAGCGGGTGTACGCCAGGGCGAAGATAGGCTCGCAGCCGTAGCCTTCAACGCCGGAGACGGTGGCGATGGTGCCGGTGGGGGCGATGGTGAGTTGCGCGGCGTTGCGGATGCCGTGGGCGCGCAAGCCCTCGAGGATGGACTCCCAGGCAAGCGCCGGGCGTCCCCATTGCTGGCACGCCTCAGGGTTCAATCCAGCGGGCCATGCCGGCGGGTGCCAGGTGAGGGCGTGCGGGTCATAGCAGCTGCCCTCGATGGCGGGGAAGGCGCCCCGCGTTTGCGCCAGCTCGATGCTGGCTTGCATGGCGTGGTAGCGCACAAATTCCATGAGTCCCGCCGCCAGGTTTTGCGCGGCTTCGGAGCCGTAGGGAATGCGCAGGTGGACTAAGACATCCGCCAGTCCCATGATGCCCAAACCGATGCGGCGCGTGCGATAGGCGGCTTCGCGCAGTTGGGGGACCGCTGGGACAAAGGCGTTGACGGAGATGACGTCATCGAGGAAGCGGGTGGAGTTGCGCACGATTTCCGCCAGACCGTACCAATCGAGGGTGGGGGCGCCGGTTTCATCGCAGCGCAGCAGGCGCGCCAGGTTAATCGAACCCAGGCAGCAGTTCTCGTAAGGGAGCAGGAATTGCTCGCCGCAGGGGTTGGTGCATTCGTAATTCCCCAGATTCGGTACGGGGTTATCCCGTTGCGCGGCATCGAGGAAGAGCATGCCCGGTTCGCCGTTTTGCCACGCCTGGCGGACAACCTGGTTGAACAAGTCGCGGGCGCGCACGGTGCGGTAGGGTTTGATTTCGATACCGGCGGCTTCTGCCTGTTCCACTGTACCGTGGAACTTGCGGTAGAGCGGATTCTCGATATCCGGGAATCGCAGCGTCCAGCCTGTATCCGCCGCCACTGCTTCCATGAAAGCATCGGTGATGCCCACCGAGATGTTGAAGTTGGTGATGGCGTCTTCGCTGGTCTTGCAGGTGATGAAGGTTTCGATATCGGGATGGTCCACCCGCAGGACGCCCATGTTGGCGCCGCGCCGCGAACCGCCCTGGGCGATTTCCCCGAAGGCGCGGTCGTAGACGCGCAGGAATCCTACCGGACCGGTGGCTTTGCCCATGCTGGAAATCACCAAACTGGCGCGCGGGCGCAGACGGGAGAACGAGAAGCCGTTGCCGCCGCCGGTCTGCTGAATGAGCGCGGCATCGCGCAGCGCCTGGAAGATGCCGCCCTGTTCTTTGCCCATGTCATCTTCGATGGGCAGGACGAAACACGCCGCTAATTGGCCCAGGGGTGTGCCGGCGCCGGTAAAGGTGGGTGAGTTGGGGACGAAGTGCAGTTGCGCCAGCATCTTGTAGAAGATGGCTTCCGCTTCATCCGCGGCGCCCGCTGCGGCTTCGGCGGCAGCGACGTGATGCGCGACACGATGGAACATGCCGGCGACGCTCTCAGCCGGTTCGCCGCGCTCGTTGCGGCGCAGGTAGCGCCGCCGCAGGACCTCGAGTGCGTTTTCGGTAAATTGGGCTTCGATAGCGGCGTCCGATAGCGCCGTCTCCGCGATACTGTTCATACTTTCCGCCTCCAATATGAATTTCTGGTTGCCCGACACGGGACCGGTGGGCGTGTCCGAGTCTGGCGAATCCAGGTGTAGGTCTGGGCACAAGCCACAATAAGCCTCTTCAAGGAAGATTTCGTCGAATCGCTTCCTTGAGAAGGTTGCGTATTTCGATGCCGGAGGGGGGCTCAGCCGCGGTTGGAACGCAGCACGTCAATTTCGCGCCGGATAGATTCCAGGTCGCTCAACCCCAGGTAGACGATGGCGTAGCGAATATAAGCCACTTCATCAATCTGACGCAGTTCGTCCACGACCATATCCCCGATGGTGTGGCTCGCGACTTCGGCGCGCCCGGTTTGACGGATGGCATATTCCACCCGGTCAATGAGGTTTTCGAGTCGCTCTGCGGAAATCGGACGGCGCGCGCAGGCGATGCGCAAGCCGGAGAGGATTTTTTCGCGGTCGAATTCTTCGCGCCGCCCGTCACGTTTGACTACCAGAGGATTGAGGAGGATGGGGCGTTCGACAGTGGAGAAACGCCGGTCGCATTCCAGGCATTCCCGCCGCCTGCGCATATTTCCTTGCGGGTCCTGGCGTGTATCAACGACTTTAGTCGAAAGCGAATGACAATATGGGCATTTCATGCACAGGCTCCCCTAGAAAAATATACCCCTAGATCTAGGGGTTTTTGCCGGTATGCTCTCTATCTGTTGGATATCGATTATTATAGCACAGGTGCGCTATCTGGCAAGTGGCAAATGGGGAATTCTGGGAAATTGCCGGAAAGTCGTTGGTGTTGCGGGTCATGCAATCCGTGTTGCACCCAACCTGATGATACCAGTTGGGCGAGTGGTTGAGATTTTTGCCCTCGTCGCGAAATGCGTCTTGGTGGTGTGTGAATTTGACAAATAAGCAGATATGAGTATGATAAAGCTATCAAATCTATTGAGGAGCTTAACAATGAGCGCTAAAGGTGATAAGAAACATCATCGCGTGATTGTGTTCTCAACGCCAACCTGCCCGCATTGCCGGTCGGCGAAGCGGTATCTGGAGCAACAGGGCGTCAGTTATGTGGACGTGGATGTCTCGCGGTCCGGCGCACCGGTGAACAGGGCGTGCCGCAGCTGGAGATTGACGGGCGGATGGTGGTGGGCTTCAACCGCGCCAAGATTGACCGCCTGTTGGGTCTGGGACGCCGGGGCGAGGATGCGGAAGAGGCTCAGCCCACAGGCTGAGGCTCAGCCCACGGGCTGAGGCTCGACCTACCGGTTGAGGCTCAACCTGTAGGCTCGGGCGCAGACCGTTTTGCGGCGTCACTATGCCTGATACGACAAACGACCGGTCCGGATGAGAGGACCGGTCGTTTGCGTTTGAGCCTTTGAGGGGCGCCGGGTTCAGCCGAGGAGCTGTTTCCAGGCTGGCGGGACTATTGAAGGCACGGCGCCAAGCGCATGGATGCCCAGGGCTTCGAGGTCGGCGCGTTCGTAGACGTAGGGATCGAGGTAGTAGCTGAGCAGCACGAGTCCGAGTCCTGCCGCAACTGCCAGAGCGAGCTTCAAGCCGGGTCCGAGCAGGCGCGAGCGCAGCGAGGGCGCCATCAGCGCCGGGCGAGGGGCATCCAGGCGGCGCGCAGGAACGCCCACACCTGCGATTTGCGGGAAGTACGCGGCGGCGTTTTCGGTCAGCTCGCTGCTAACCGCTTCGGCAATCTGGGCGCATTGAGTGGGGTCGTTCCAGTTCAGGTAGACGACGAAGACGGATTGCACGTTATCGGTGGCGATGTTCGCCTGTATCGCGTTGGGGTCAAGGCTCAGCCCCTGGCCGGCGAGCCTGCCGGCGACTGCCTGGGCGAATGCCTGGGTCACGGCGACATCCGCCAGGGCATTGGCGATGTACTCGGAGGTCAGCCAGGGGTAGTAGCGGTCGTAATCCACGGATAGCCCTGCGGGCTCGGTCCCGGCGGAGAAGCGCATCACGGCCTGGTAGGCGGGCGCGGGGGTGCGGAAGGTCAACGCGATGTAGGCGATGACGACGAGCACCGGCGCCACTGCCAACCACCACCGGCGCAGCAAGTGTCTGAAGATCTGCCGTAGTTCCATGTTTAACCCTCTTTGCCGGACGACTTGTGTGTGTAGGTTATGCTTTTGATTAAGCAAGTTCTATTGTAGCGTGCTTCGGGCAGGGTGCAACAGGGGCAACGTGCCCGGGGCAATGATGAAACCACGGAACACACGGAAACCACGGAAGGAATCCAAAGCTCGTAAAATTGTGGCTTATGGATTGGGTCAAAAAAGTGAAGCGGTTGAGTTATTTCAAGTGAGGTGAGGATGCCTAAGCCACCGTTGGATCATTTTGGGTTGCTTGCGCCGATTTATGAGCGGGTTATCCGGACGCCAGAGGCGGCGGAGGTGGAGGCGCTGTTGGAGCTGGCGCGCGGGCAGGTGCTCCTGGATGTGGGCGGGGGCACGGGGCGCGTGACGCAGCTGTTGCAGGGCAGTGGGGCGCGGTTGTTGTTGCTGGACCCTTCGTGGGGGATGTTGCAGCAGGCGCAGCGCAAGGGCTGCTGTGGTATTGCGCAGGGGACGGCGGAGCGCCTGCCTTTTGTGGATGGCTGTCTGGAGCGGATTGTGGCTGTGGATAGCTTTCATCACTTTTGGAATCATGCTGCGGCGGCAAAGGAGCTGGTGCGCGTGCTCGCTCCGGGCGGGCGGTTGGTGATTGAGGAGTTCGATGTGCGGCGTTTTGCGGTGCGCCTGGTGGCTTTGGGCGAGAAGCTGGCGTGGATGCGGAGCCGTTTCTTTGCGCCGGAGGAGCTCGCGGCGCTGTTCCGCGCGCCGGGGGTGAGTGTGCGCCTGCACTGCCCGCAGAAGTCGCATGTTTATTGGGCGATTGTGGAAAAGCCCGAGTAAGTTGCCCCTGCGGGCGGGCTTTTGCGCCGGGTTGAGCGGGGTGTGCCCGTATCCTGTACCTTCTTGTTATCCGGGTTGGAGCGGGTATAATGAATGGGCGCCGGTCGGCGGCATCGCGGTTTGACCGGCAGTGACGTGACTTTTCAAGGAGTGTGAGGCATGGGTACTGGCAGTGGGGATATGACGATCTGGATTCTGTTGCTCGGGGGCTCGATGCTGTTTTTGTTCCTGCCGCAGTGGTTGGCGCGCCGGAAGGAATCGAAGAAGATCGCGACGCTCGAGGTGGGGCAGCGGGTGATGACGATTGGCGGTTTTGTCGGGCAGTTGACGAAGGTGGATCGCGACCACAATATGGCGCGGCTACGCCTCGGCGAGGGGATCGAGGTGGACATTTTATTGAATGCCATCGCGCGATCATTGCCCGAGACGTTCGCCTGGGAAGAAGAGGGAAATTCGTCGCCGGAAGAGTAGTTCGGCGCCCCTTGGGGCTGTTTGTTGGCGCAGGTCGGCGCGCCGGCGATTGGCGGTAAACGATGCATCTTTCTGCCGCAGTAGCAAAAATCAATAAGTGGGCGGTGCAGCAGAGCGGCGATACGCTGGAGATTATCGAGCGCCCGCGCGGCGGGCTATCGCTGGTACTGGCGGATGGGCAACGCTCCGGACCGGCAGCCAAGCAGGTCAGTATTGCAGTGGTGCGGAAGGTGGTGGCGGAGCTGGCTGAGGGGGTGCGCGATGGCGCTGCTGCCCGCGCCGCCAACGACATGCTGCACGCGCAGCGCGAGGGCAAGGTCTCCGCAACCCTGGTGATTCTTTCGGTGGATTTGGCGAGCCGTTCCCTGGTGGTGACGCGCTGTGGCAATCCCGAGGTTTATGTCCGCGAGCCGGGAGGCGCGATCCGGCGCCTGGAAGGCTCTGCTCCCGCACTGGGATTTTACCGGCATGTGCGTCCGGTGGTGGACTCACTGCCCCTGGAGCCGGGGCTGATGCTGTGCGCGTTCACGGATGGGGTGGTTCACGCCGGTAGCCGCACCGGCAAGGCTCTGGATGTGGGCGCGGTTCTGGCTGAGTTGTGGGAGCGCGCGCCGCAGGCGCAAGCCATCGCTGATGGGCTGCTCGCTCGGGCGATGGAATTGGATGAACAGCGTCCCGTGGATGACACGAGTGTGGCAGTTTTGGAGGTCCTGGCGGGACCGGCTGAGGGTCCCCGCTTTATGCGCGTGGAGATGCCGCTTGCGGATGGTTGAGCGCCCGGTTTTCTGGGCGGCGCCGGCGGCAAGCTGATTCTCGTTTGCAGGATGGGGGAGGCTTTTGATTTAGCATCCAGTCATCCGAAGGTTCTAGCTCAAGTTGCTACTTGCATCGCGGCGCCGGGTCGAGTGTCGTTTTGCACATTGCATCCTGACCGAGGACGGGTGACCGGAATTGCACACACCAGCTCGATCTGCGGTCACGGCTGTACTCAGCCCTCGGTCAATCAAGACTTGTATCACCAGTAGCAACCTGGTCATCTAAGGTGGGCGACATGCCATTGATTGGAATTGTAGGCCCATGCTCTGCCGGTAAGTCGGTGCTGGCGCGGCAACTGCGCGCGAACGGCTATCAGGTGCGCGAGATTCGCCAGGAGCATTCGGTGACGCCAGCGATGTGGCAGCGCATCACCAACCCCGATATTCTGATTTACCTCGATGTGCGCATGGATGTTGCCGCCCGGCGCGAGGGGCTGAGCGAGCCTTCCTCCTGGTGGGTGGAAGAGCGCGAGTTCCGCCTGGCGCACGCGCGGCGTCATTGTGATTTCTACCTCGATACCAGCGACCTTTCCCCCCAGGAGATTTTGATGCAGGTGCAGGATTTTCTGCATACCTGGGAGAAGCTGCGCGCTGACTAGAACGGAGACCCTGGCTATGACTATCCCTTGCATCAGTTTTGTGGGGCGGAGCGGCGTGGGCAAGACCACGGTGCTCGAACCGGTGGTGGCGCACCTGGCGCAACGCGGGTATCGCGTGGCGGTGGTGAAACACACGCGGCATGTGGGTGTGGAGACGGACCTGCCGGGCAAGGATACGCGGCGTTTCTGGGATGCCGGCGCGACGCAGACGTTTCTGGTCACGCCGGATTGTGTCACGCACATCGCGCGGGTCGTTGAGCCTGCGGTGATGGCGACCGTTGCGGAAATCCGCGATGTGGATGTGGCGCTGGTGGAGGGCGACAAATTCGGTCCGCTGCCCAAAATCGAGGTGCTGCGCGCCGCGGTCAGCGCGGAGCCGTTGGCGGAGATTACGGGACGCATCGCTACCGTCACCGATGCGCCGGAGGCGCTGGGTACAGCGGAGGCGGGGGAACTGCCCTGTTTTGGCTTGACGGATAGCGTCGCGCTGGCGGATTTTATCCAGGCGTGGATTGTGGCGGCGCAGACGCGGGGCGAGGATTGGGAAGAGGTGGAGCATACGGCGGACCTGGCGCTGCGCGTGCAGGCACCGGATTTGCCGGGTCTGTTTACCGCTGCCGCGCGAGGCATGGCTTCGCTGGTGGCGACGGCGACGCAGGCGATCCTCACCCGTGGTGCGACCATCGCGCTGGAGGCGGTGGACCGTGAAGCGCTGTTGGTGGACTGGCTCAACGAGTTGCTCTACTTTGGGGGGCACGGCGAAGAGCAGGCGGCTTATCTGGCGTTTCGCTTCGAGACGCTCACGGAGACGGCGCTGCGCGCGACTGCTCTGGGGGCAGTGGTGACGGAGCGCCGCAACGCGGTGAAGGCGGCTACATTTCACGACCTTGCCATCCGCGCGCGTGAGGGGGGGCTGGAGACCACGCTGGTATTTGATATGTGAGGCTTGCGGGGTGGGGAGCGAGAGGGAAACTCTCAGTTTTTTGGCGACACTGATGAGTTTACAGAATTGAATCCGGTAATCGAGTGCGCTCAGGTGACACAAACTTTTTTCAGCCGTCCCTACAGGACGGAGCCCGTCCCGTAGGGACGGGGGTTGGTAATCACCGTGTTTGCACAGGCACTGAAGTGCCTGCCTACTTTCAGACGTCCCTACGGGACGAGGCCCGTCCTGTAGGGACGAGGGAGAGGAAGACTCCCAGGTTTTTGGCGACGCGGTACCCCGCGTCGCCAAAAACCTCTAAAAATCAATCCCGGAGGTAGGGGGAAGGGGCGTTTTCAACGCGGAACAGGTTGCAGAGAGCAGCAGGGCGCCGCTGCTGCGGCAGCGCCACTTCTGTGGCGGCGCCATCCTATGGCGACGCAAACTGATGAGTTTTCAAAAATCAGTTCGGTAATAGCGTTACAGACCAACAGCGCGCCAAATTGCGGCGGAAAGCTCTCCCTTTTCGGTTTTTTGGCGACGCGGTACCCCGCGTCGCCAAAAAACCTCCAAAAACCAGTCCCCCTCCCTCGCGTCTGCGCGGGGGAGGGGGGTAGGGGGGAGGGGGTGCATTCAACGCGGTAATCTTGAAAAATGTCTCGTTATACCCAATCATTTTTTTGAACTTCATAAGTTTGCGCTACATTTGCGGCAACTGAGGTCGCGATGGTGTAAGGTCCTAACGGCGTTATACCAGGTTAGTCTTTGGAAGCTCACAAATCGCGGCTACGGGGTTGGGAGCAGGCGGA
>JAKJAC010000015.1:20676-36108 GCA_022707705.1 Chloroflexota bacterium | reverse complement strand
CCATCATTCACCTCAGGAGACCTGAACATGCTTACAAACCCCGTCATAGAAACGTTGATGAATCGCAAATCCATCCGTAAATATACGGACCAGGCGCCCGTGGATGAAGTCGTCGAGACGGTCGTCCGCGCGGGGCAGCAAGCGCCCTTTGCGTACCAGATGGGGAGCGTGCTGCTCTCACGCAAACGGGCGAAGAATCCCTTCAAGGCGCCGCTCTTCTTCATCGTCTGTGTGGACGCGCACCGGCACGAAGCCATCATGGCGCAACGTGGTTGGAAGATGGTGCAGAACGACCTCTCGGTGCTGCTGCTCGGCATGCAGGATGCAGCTTACATGGCGGAGAACATGGTCATCGCCGCCGAGAGTCTGGGTCTGGGCAGCTGTTTCCTGGGTGGCATCCCCTACCGGGCTGAGGCTTTCATCAAGCAGTACCATCTGCCGCCGCGGGTCTTTCCGCTCGTGGGGCTGACCATGGGCTATCCGGCTGAGAAGGCGGCGCCGCGACCGCGTTACCCGCTCGAGGTCACGCTCGGCGAGGGCGCCTACCCCGAGATGGACGAGGCGCAAGTGCAGCGCGCCATGGCGGAGATGGATGAGGGCTACCTGGCGCAGAACTATTACCGCAAACTCAAAGCCATGATTCCGCTCGAGGATGGGCGCGAGGAAACCTTCACTTACGAGACCTACAGCTGGACGGAGCACATCTCGCGCAAGACGGGACAGTGGGAGCAATCGCCGGAGGCGCTGCTGGAGCAACTCGCTAAGTGCGGCTTTCACATCCCCGGCTTTGAAGCCGCGAAATGAACTGGCCATCAGCGTGGGCGGCTGACCTGCGCTGGCCGCGGCGTTTGGCGGCGCCGCATTGGGGAGTACAATAACAACACGTTGGAATGAATGCTTCCGTCAAACTCTCATCCGCCGCGACCTTAGGCAACTAAAAGCGTCAACCACCCATCTTTAGGAAACGCTGAAAGGGAAAAGATGCTCAACAAAGTCAACCTGCGCAAAGGGCTAGAGAAATGCTATAGCTTGGGCGAGTTGAAAATCGTCTGCTTTGAGTTGGGCGTTGATTTCGATGTTCTGTCTGGCGATAGCAAACCTACCAAGTCATTGGAGCTTGTAGAATATCTCGATAGACGTGGTAAGATTGACGCTCTCGTTGAGTATTGCGTGCGAGATAGGCCCAGCTACGATTGGGGTATCTCCACGCCGGATAGCCGCGTCACCGTTAATGCGCCCAACAACACAGCCGAAAAAGTCATGGTCCAATGGCAGACAGAAATCGGCATTCGAATCATGCAAGCCGCTGTGGTTTGGGTCAGCAGCGGATTGCCCGAAAGACCCGTTCAAGCGTGTGGATTCTTTGTTGAACCCAGAGGCTATGTGGTTACGGTTGATTTCGTCATTGACGACCCTGAACATATCACCATAGACTGGAACAAAACCAAACTCCACGCAAGTCTGATTGCTCGAAACAAGCCCGCAATGACGGCATTGCTCAGAGTGGATGGGCTCGCAGATTCATTGTATCCCACCCTGACCATGGCCGCGACAGATAACGTCTCCCCAGCGGATAGGATTTTCTTGTTAGGGTACAATCCTGGATTGGGTTGGCTGAACAATGTGGGAGAGGTCATTGATTCCGTGGAAGGGGAGTATGAGATTCCGGTCATTCGCTCGCAGATTGAAACCCGACCTGGATATGCCGGGGCGCCAGTGATGAATGAACGCGGGCACATTGTGGGTATCCACTTTGCGCGAGACAAGCAGTTAGGGGCTTTGATGATCCCGATCGAGCACGCACTCAAGCTACTGACTGCGAATATCTGAGTTAGCGTATGAAGAGGGTTCCCAAATAACCTCCGGCGTTGCGAGAGCATTCCCGCTCGTCGCTCCTCCATGCGCCGGAATAAGGAAGAGGGATTGAATTCTCCCCTGGCAGCACCTATCCACAAGCACTTGCAGACAGGAGCGGAAATCATGAGCGTAGGGCTTTTCAATGACAAGACTAACCCACCCTCAGAGGCGCAAGTCCTCGAAGCGGTGGGTCCCAAAGTCCACTTGTGGAAGCAGCTGCTCCAGGTCCTCCGGAGCCAGTATCGGGTGATCGAAGATTTCAAGTATCTGTACGGAAAAAGGTACGGCTGGGCGCTCAGATTCCGAGTCAAAAGCCAGCTCCTGGTTTCGCTGTTCCCTACCCAGGGCGGGTTTGTAGCGCAGGTAAACCTGGGTCCAGAAGATATCGAGCAGGCGCTGGCCCTGAACCCGAGCGACAACATCCAAAAAGCCATCGAACGCGCCAATCCATATCCAGAAGGACGCTGGTTGTTCATCTCCATTGAAACTGAAGAAGATTTACGGGATGTACAACGCCTTGTAGAAATGCGGGCGAGGTCTAAGCGTCTGGTATAAACCTGTCAAAAGGGATTCATTCGAGGTGCACCAGGTCAAAATCTCATAGGAGACCATGCAAACCATACTCATCAAGACATCCGCCATACACGGGAGGGGCGTGTTTGCAGCAAGATCTTTCCATGAAGGCGAGATAATCCTGGAAATCGATGATTCCCACATCGTCGAAGACGAGTCAACGCTCACAAAAGAAGACTGGGAATTCAACGTAGACTGTTTCGACGGCAAGACGGTCATCATGCAGGAGCCCGAACGGTCCATCAATCACTCCTGCGATCCCAACAGCTACACCAGGACCGTCGACGGCGTCAGAAAGGTCATCGCCCGGAGAGACATTGTTGCCGGCGAAGAGCTCACTTACGACTTCACCATCAACGGCGATAACGAGGGCGCCTTCCCCTGCCACTGCGGAGCCAAACGCTGCCGGGGGACATACCTCGGAGATTTCTTCAAACTCCCGCTCGAGTTCCAGATTGAGTATCTGCCCTACCTGGAAGTATGGTTCGTTGAGCAGCATAGAGATAGGATTGCTGCCTTGATGTCCTCACAAGACGGGGTTGGTTGCCTGATTTCACACGGAAAGGAGTGAAAAATGGATGCGCCCGCCATAGTTCAGGGCATCCCAGCCTTGGAAAATCCAGTGTTGGTCGTGTGGGGCGAGCAAGATGATCTGTTGCCTGTCAGCCAGGCTCAGATTGTGAAGGAGAAGATCCCGCATGCACGGGTCGTGATTTTCGAGAACTGCAAACACGATCCGATGATCGTGGATCCGCAGCGATTCAACTTTGCGTGAGCTCGCCGCGGGCTTTCGTAGCAGGTCGCTGACCGAAACCGCACGCTGTACTCAGCGCCTATGCCCCTCACACTGCCCTTGAAGCGCAAGCAAGGCATTCGTACCGGGGTTGACGCGTCAACCCAGTTGACGAAGCAACCATATCGCACAGCGAGCCTCACAGGGTACGCAGAAGCCCGCTGAACTGCTACGAATGCCCCCTGTGGCATACCCTTGCCCTGAGGTAGAATCCGGGTAGAATAACTTGATAGTCGGGTTGCGCAGGGTTGAGTCCCATCCGTGGATTCTGCACGGCATTATCCAAATTACAACCCGTACACTGCTCAATCCGCTCATTGAGGAGGTGTCACAACATGGAATTTTCGAGCACCTGGCGCATCGCCGCCCCTGCTGTGCTCTCCGAAACGGTTGATGGCGAAGCCATCATCGTCAACCTCGATACTGGCGCATATTATAGTTTGACCGGAACCGGTGCAGAAATTTGGGACCTGCTGCAAGAGGGCGTGTCTTTAGAAACCTTGCTCTCGTGGATCAAGGGTCATTATACCGGTGAACCGCAGCAGATTGCCGCCGGCGTGACCGCGTTGATTGAGGAACTGCTGGCGGAGCAGCTATTGGCGCCCGGCGCTGCGCCCGCGGCGCTTGCTGATTCACCGGCAAACCCTGCGCCTGGCGACCATCCCCCCTTTATCGCACCCGTGCTCGAGAAATTCACCGACATGGCGGAATTGCTCTTGCTCGACCCCATCCATGAGGTCGATGCTGAGGGTTGGCCCCATCCCGTGATGCCTGACCCGGGAGTGTGACGGCGGATTTGCCTGCCAACATCTTTCCCAAAACAGTGCTGACGGAGGGACTGGCGTGAGCGAGAGCGCGTTACTGGTCAACCATCTCGCCAAGACGTACGTTTCCCCCCGCGGCACGGTGACTGCGCTTGCGGATGTCTCGTTCCGTGTGGCTGCGGGAGAGTTCGTCGCGCTGGTCGGCCCGAGCGGCTGTGGCAAATCCACGCTGCTGCGGCTGCTGGGGGGCCAGCTGGCTCCCGAACAGGGCGCCATCGAGTTCCCCGGTTGGCCACGCCCGCCTAAGCGCCGTCTGGTCTTTCAAGAGCACAGCCTTTTCCCGTGGATGACCGTGTTGGACAATGTGGCTTTTGGGTTGGAGATGGAAGGGGTAGCGCGACAGGAACGGCGCGCTCAAGCCATGGCGCAGCTGACCGTGATGGGGCTGGCGGACTTTGCCCGTCACTACCCCCATGAACTTTCCGGCGGAATGCGTCAGCGCGCGGCGATTGCCCGCGCCTTCGTTACTCAACCGGATATCTTGCTGATGGATGAGCCACTGCGCGCTCTGGATGCCCAAATGCGGCTGGTGATTCAAGATGAGCTGTTGTCTTTGTGGGAAAGCACGCGACCGATGGTATTCTATATCACCCACGATATCGAAGAAGCCCTGCTTTTGGCTGACCGGGTGCTGGTCATGAGCGGGCAACCGGGGCGCATCCGCGAGGAAATACCCTCGCCCTTTGGCCGTCCCCGGGATTTGACCGGGCGCACCCATCCCGAAATCGAGGATTTGAAGTGGCATATCTGGACTCTGTTGGAGCAGGAAGTGAAGCGTCTGCTCCAGGTGAAAAGCAAGTAGCTCACGTCGCTCGCTTCCACCCCCTTCCGGGCAGGAATGAGCGTTGGCTGATGGCGGCATTTGCTCTGGGCTGGCTCGCACTCTGGGAGCTCGCCGCGCGCGCGGGTTGGATTTCTCGGTTGTTTTTTCCGCCCCCCACGACCATCTTGCTGACCTTGGGGCGCATGTTAGTGACCGGCAATCTGGCGCCCGCGCTGGCGCTCACGCTTTACCGTTTGGCTTTGGGTGTTGCCATTGGAGCGGGAAGCGGTGCGTTGCTGGGCTGGTTAATGGGCTCCAGCCGTTCTGTGCGCCTGGCGCTGGATCCCATCGTGACGGCGCTGCACCCGTTGCCCAAGCTGGCCATCTTCCCCATCTTCCTGGTGCTGCTCGGTATCGGCGAGGCCTCCAAAGTGGCGCTGGTGGCGCTGACAGCCTTCTTTCCCATGGTTATCAACACGCTGGCCGGCGTGCAGCAGATTGACACCACCCACTGGGAAGCCGCGGCTAACTACGGCGCCAGGGGCAGGGCATTGCTGCAGCGGATCATCCTTCCCGGTAGCCTGCCGCTAGTGCTGGTGGGGCTGCGGTTGGCGGTGAACGGCGCCCTCATGGTCACCATCGCCGTCGAGATGCTCTCCGCGCGAGAAGGGCTGGGCGCGCTCATCTGGTTGGCTTGGCAGACGCTGCGAACAGAGGAGTTGTATGCGGTGTTGCTCGTCATAGGCGTATTGGGATTGGCGAGCAATTCGTTGTTAGAATTAACGAGCCAACGGCTACTACCTTGGAAAGGAGAAACGTAGATATGCAAATCACGTACAGAATTGCCAAATACCTCAAGGTCGTTTTAGCGGTGCTGCTGTTGGCGGCTTGTACCCCGATTGGTGAACCTGCCACGCCGACTCCTGCGCCGGTTCTGGTGCGAGTAGGCGTATTACCATTTATGTCCAACGCCATCCTAAAAATCGCCGACGCTGAGGGCTTTTTTGTCGAGCAGGGCTTGACGGTTGAACTGGTCCCGTTTCGCTCTTCCAACGACTTCGTGCCGCTGCTATTGCAGGGCGAGCTGGATGTAGCAGCGCCGGCGTTGACCGCCGGTTTCTTCAACGCGATTGCCAGGGGCGGCAATGTGAAAATTGCATTGCCGCTCACGGCGTTTACCCCGCAGGATTGCCCGGTTGTGGTGGTTCTGGCACGCAAGAGCGATGTGGAGGCGGGCAAATACGCCAGCCCGGCGCAGTGGAAAGGCGCCACCATCGGCATCTCGTTGGCTGGCGCTCAAGGCTTGCCTGGTTACGTGGTGGACTTGTTTTTGCGCCAGGCCGGTTTGACTGCGCAGGATGTCACATTGACTGCGTTGGATCCAGCTGTTCAGGGTGAAGCTCTCAGGTCGCAACAAGTAGACCTGCTTTATGCCGCGGAACCCTGGATCACGCGCTTACTGGCGGGCGATGACGTGGTCGTGCTGTCACGTGCTGAAGATGTGGCTCCCGACCTGACCAGCAGTTTCATGGTCTACGGGCCATCGTTGCTGGCGGAGCCTGAGGTTGGTCGCCGTTTTGCCACGGCATACCTCAACGCGGTGCGCCAATACCATGAAGGCAAGACGCCACGGAATGTCGAGCTTGTGGCTGAATATGCGGGCCTGGAGACCGAATTGGTGCAACAAGTGTGCTGGTCGGATATTCCGCTGGACGGTGCTGTGAATGTAGACTCGATCATGCTGTATCAAGAGTGGCTGCACGACTTAGGACTACTTGACCGTCTGCTATCTGCTGATGAGTTTCTGGCGACGGGCTTCGTTGAGGTCCCCGAATGAGGTTGCCGCCAACTTCAGCCTCCCCTGGACCAGTCAGCAGCACTGGGCTGGCGGAGTTTCAGGACGCTGATTTGGAGGCTTCCATCCCGGCGCGGTTTGCGACTCTGGTAGCGCAGTTGCCGGCGGAACACTTGGCTTATCACGGCGCCGATGCCGAGCTGACCTACCGGCAGCTCGACCGGCTCAGCGATGCCTGGGCGGCTAAGTTGGTGGCGCTATTGGGAAGGGGCCGCCCTGGGGCGCAAGCGGCTATCATTACCCTGTTGCCGCACGGCGGGCTTTCACTGATCGGCTTATTGGCGGTTTTGAAGGCAGGGCATTTCTATGTCCCGCTTGAGATCAACCAGGGAGATGATTACGCCGCGCGGATCATCGCTGACTGCGCCCCCCAGGCGACGCTGACGACGGGCGAATTATTGGCCCAGGCGCAACGTTGGATGAGCGTCGCTGAACCTGCCTCACTGCTCACGATTGATGCTGAGCCTCCAACTCTGGAGCCAGGCTTTGTCTCTGCGGATAGTTTCAGCCAGATGATTGCGTCCGTACTGTACACCTCGGGGTCCACTGGATGGCCGCGCGGTGTCATTCGCACACACCGCCAGAATCTATTCTCTGCATATGTGAACGCTCGCGAAGGAGGCTACAATCCCGAGGCGCGAGTGGCGCACCTGATTTCATACGCATTTTCGTTCTCCGTGCCGGTTATTTTCGGCGCGCTTTTGACCGGCGCGACTCTGGTTGGTCCACCGGCAATGAGCATGCTACCGTCTGAGCTGTACGGGTGGCTGCGCGCGCATGAGATATCGGTTTTTCAATGCGCGCCGAGCGTACTCCGTGAACTTTCCGCGGTTGCCGGTGACTTCCCGCCACTGACCAGTCTAACTGCTATCGCTACAGGGATGGAGCCGGTCAGTCGTGAGGTTATCCAACGCCTATCGCGATTGTTGCCTGCCGGTTGTCTTTTGATGTTTCGTCTGGCGTCCACAGAAGCTGGCCTCGTCACACACTTCAGCATGCATGTGGGTGACACATGGGAAGGCGACTGGACACCCGCCGGTTATCCGCCAGTTTACACTGAAGTTTTCATTGGGGATGATGCCGGACAGCCTATCCCGCGTGGTGAACCGGGTCAGATTTGCGTGCGTAGTCGTTTCCTCAGCGCCGGTTATTGGAACTTGCCCGATGAAACTGCCGCCCGTTTTTTGCCCGACCCTGATGGCGGCGACCGGCGCATCTTCCTTACCGGCGATTGGGGGCGGATGGATGCGGATGGCATGCTCCACCACCTGGGGCGTATGGATTTCATGGTCAAGGTGCGTGGCTACCGGGTTGAGCCGGAGATGATTGAGCTGGCGCTGCTCGCTCACTCCAATCTGCGCGAGTGTGTCGTTGCCGCCCGGCAAAGCCGCGCCGGGGACAATCAGTTGGTTGCTTACCTGGTCGCCCGTGAACAGCCGGCGCCCTCTGTCGCCGAGTTGCGCGGCTTGCTGGCGCAGAAGCTGCCTGATTTTATGATTCCCTCCCGTTTCGTCTGGCTCGATGCATTGCCCCGCACTGCCAACGGCAAAGTGGACCGTCAGGCTCTACCACCGCCGGGGAAAGGCCGTCCTGACCTGGACACGCCCTTCATGGACCCACGCAGTGAACTTGAGCAGCAGCTCGCCGGTATTTGGGCCGACCTGCTGGAGTTGGATGAAGTCGGCGTGGAAGATGACTTTTTTGCGTTAGGCGGCGACTCGCTGGCAGCGTTGCGCATGGCGCTCACAGTGGAAGAAGCGACCGGGCAGCGTGTCCCTACAGATTTCATGTCTGTGCCAACGATAGCACACCTGGCAGGGACGCTTCTGCGAGGACCTGCTGCCTCTCAAGCGGTTACCGGCGATGCCGGTTCGCCGTCGCCTATGATAGCGTCAACCAAGCCCACGCGCTCGCTTCGGGACAAGCTGCGAGCGCAGGTACTTGAAGACGGTCCGCTCTGGCATGGACATGGATTGCCTTATGGTGTGGGTGTGCGGTGGCAGCGCTGGTTGATTGCCCAACCCTGGGTGCGGCGTCGCTACGCCCGGCAGTTAGCGCTCGTGGAGCGCTGGTCAGCGGAATTAAGCATTCTCGATTCTGGCAGGGAGCGCGCTACCATCAGCCTGCTGGCAAATACCTGGTTGGGTTGGCGCAAAGCGGCGTTATCGCGCGTTACAGACCTGAGTGATTGGGTCACGGTGAACGACCCGTACCAGATTCTGCTGGGGACTTCGCCTTTCCCCACCGGGGCAGTGTTAGCTGTATCTCATGCTGGGAGAATTGGGCTGCTGCCGCTGGAAATCTGCCGGCGTAACGGGCGCGAGACCGGCAGCATCATTGGGGGAGAGCCCGTGGGACCCTTGTTGCGCTCTGAAATGCTTTTGAAAGCCGAGCGTATTCTGCAACGTGGCGGCGTGGTTATGGTGGCTGCAGATGGCTTACAGGGCCATTACGCGGTTGACGTGCCTTTCTGGGGTCGCCGGCGGTCCTTCCAGATGGGCGCGGCTGAGCTGGCGGTGACCACAGGCTCGGCGTTGGTCCCCGTCTACATCACTTTCGACGCCCGCGGTAGAATCCATTTGGAGGTGACGGCGCCGTTGGAAACCAAAGCGCTCACAACCCGCGACCGGATTCGAGAATTGACCGAGCGCTATGGCGCCGACTATGTGGCGCGCTGGCCGCAGTTTTATGCTTCCATGCTCTGGCGTCACCTGGCGCACAATCTGGATTTGTCGCCATGGTGAACGAGTGATCACTGCAGCTGTGCGCCCGGGTGCGCGGCGCACAGCGCGCTTGCCGGTATGGTGCTATAATACCATCCCCAGCCTTGAAGAAGATTTCGACATTGTGCCTGGATGCTATCATACGGCGAGCATGCGGTTTTTGGGCGTGGGGCGTGCGCTGCACGGGCACAGAAACGCTTCCTGAAATGAATTCAATCTGCAGACCGCGTCAGGGTGGTGGAGGGGCTGGCGTGAGTGAGAGAAGGACTATTGATAAGGCTATCTGTACCAAACGTCAACAACGCTTGAAAGGGAGACTATCCTTTAATGCTTGAACAAATAAAGGCTTGCGCTGACAATTCTCCAGATCGTCTGGCCATCAGTGATGCAAAAGCAACGCTGACCTATGGTGAACTGCTACAACAGGCCGGTGCCGCAGCCACAGCATTACGGCGCTGTGGCGTTGTACCTGGGGAGCGGCTGCTCTTCTGGGACGCGAGTAAGGCTGGCTATTTAATCGCGCTGCTGGCCTGTATGCAGGAGCAGGTGACCCTGGTGCCCCTACATCCCCAAGCCCCGCCGGCGTGGCGCACAGCCGTGGCGCAACAACTCCAAGCCGCCGCCATTGCGCCTAGCCTCGTTGCATTGCAACAAGCCGACCTTGAAGTAAGGGCGGAACGGGTCCGCTCTGCTGAAACCGATGTGCTGGCTATCCTGATGACCTCGGGAACGACGGGGGTTCCTAAGGGTGTGCCTATCCACGCCGCGATGGCGACCGCTGCGGCGCACAACACGATTGACGTCTTTGGCCTCGATCCTGACACCCGTTTTCTCGACTACATTCCCCCCTTCACCGTAGGGGGGCTGTTGCTCACCGGATTGCCCATCCTGCTGGCCGGAGGCGTCCTCCTGGCGCAGAACTTCTCACACTTCGCCTTTGCCAGTGTAGTGACCGAACTGCGCCCAACTCATGCCATCCTGCTGCCAACGATGGTTGCCGTACTGCGGCATGCCTCATCCTGGCCGCAGGTGGATCTTTCTGGCTTCGCTGCCATCGGTTCCGGCGCTTCACCTGTACCGGAGTCGGTAGCGGAAGAATTGCTGGCTCGCGGTGTGCCGCGTTTCCTGCATCTCTATGGTTCCACAGAATGTCTGACGCCGGTGATGGTTCACGTATCGACTGCGCAAACGACCGGGCCACGCACGATTTTCTCCAGATTTTGCGGCGACTACCAGGCAAGGTTGGCTGAGGATGGGGAATTGCTGCTGCGGGGTACGCCCGTTATGCGCGGCTATGTGGGTGACCCGACCATCAATCAGGAAGCCTGCGGTGAAGGTTGGTTCAGAACGGGCGATCTATTCACCCACGAGGACGGCGTCTGGCGAATTGTGGGGCGCAAGAAGGAGATTCTCAAGGTGGGTGGGTTCTCAGTTTCGCCTGCCTTAACCGAGAAAGTAATCTTTGACGTGCCGGGTGTACGCAACTGCGCTGTAGTCAAAGAAACGCTGCGCAGCGGCTACGAAGCGCTGGTGGCTGTCGTGGAAGGCGCTGGGTTGACGCCCGGCGCCATTTTGCAGGTTTGCGCGGAGCATCTCTCCCCCACCCAGACCCCGCGCCGGGTGATTATCGTCGAGGCGCTACCCTTGAATGCTATGCGTAAGGTGGACCGCCAGGCGGTCGCTGAGATGGTGACGTTGCATGATTCCCGCTGACACACTACCATTGGGCGCAGCCATTGCCGCTCGCGCCTTGCTTCAGCCCGACGCTGCGATTATGACGTTTCTCACAGCGGGACAGACGGCTACGCCGTTGACCTATGGCCGTTTGCACGCGGCAGCTCAGATTTATGCCGGGCAGTTGCAACAAGCGGGCGTTGCGCCGGGCGCGGTGGTGATGCTGGCTGGCCAACACGATGCAGACCTGATCGCCGCTTTCCTGGGAACGCTCTACGCCGGCGCTGTGCCCACCATCACTCCTTATCCCACGACTTTTACCCAGACGGCGCTCTACGACCGCCGGTTGCTCGACATTGCTTCTGCCGGTCAGGCGCGCGCTGCGTTTTTGTTGCCTGATGGTCGGGCCAGGTTGGCAGCGCCCTTGTCCGAGGTGGGTTGTGTGACCCTGGAGTTGACGGGCTTTGTTCCCTCTGTCTCTAGTGAAGCATCCAGCGCCTTACCGCTGCACACCGGGTTGCCGTCGGCGCCGGCTTACGTGCAGTTCAGCAGCGGCACCACGGGCGTCCCGAAGGGCGCCGTCGTGTCCCATGCTGCCGCGCTGCGCCATCTCTCGATGTTGGTTGAGGCTCTGGGGTTGACGGCACAGGATGTCCTGGTAGGGTGGGCGCCCTTCTACCACGACCTGGGACTGGTGTTCTATCTCCTGTTGCCTCTGGTGAGTGGCATTCCGGCAGTCACATTGTCGCCGGACCTCTGGGTGCGTTACCCTTATCGCTTGCTCCAGGCTCTTCACGAGTACCGGGGAACGGTCTGCATCATGCCTAATTTTGGCTTTGCCCACACCACGCGCAACGTGCGCGAGCGCGATGTGGCAGGCCTGGACTTGCGCTGCGTGCGCCATCTGATTGCGGGCGCGGAGGTGGTGCTGCCGGATATCTTGCAGGCTTTTGCTGGCAGCTTTGCCGGCCTCGGTCTGGCAGCAGAGACGCTGCGGGTGGGCTACGGTATGACCGAGGCGGTCTTCATGGCATCGTTGACACCGCCGGGACGTCCGCCGCAAGTGGATCGCGTTGAGCGGCGCGCGCTGCTGCACGACCGCAGTGCACGTCCCAGCGCTGCGTCGGACGCCATGGCCGTCATCAGTTGTGGCGCGCCGCTTCCCGCTATCACCGTTGCCATTTTGGATGACCAGGAACACCCATTGCCGGAGCGTCAGGTAGGCGAGGTGGTGATTGCGTCGCCGGCCCTCTTCACACAATACCTGCAACAACCTGACCTGACCGCAACCACGCTGCGCCAGGGAAAACTTCACACGGGGGACCTGGGCTACCTCGCTGACGGCGAGCTGTTCATCGTGGATCGCAAGAAGGACCTGATTATTGCCGCCGGCAAGCACATCTATCCGGAGCCGCTCGAACAGATCGCCCTGGAGGCCTTGGGGCAGAGGGGGGGGCGGGCAGCCGCTTTTGGCGTACGTAGCGCTGCGCTGGGTACAGAACTGCCTGTTGTGGTCTGTGAAGCGCGTGGACAGATTGCCGAAGACGAGCAGGAGCATCTGACGGAGGCAATCCGCCTGCAGGTGCTGCAGGGAACGGAGGTATCCCTGGCTGATGTGCGGCTGGTGCGCCGCGGCTGGTTGGAGATCACCACCAGCGGCAAGGTGGCGCGTTCGGCTACGCGGGAGAAGTATCTGGCTGCCGGGTACCAACGGGCTGTACTCAGCCCGCGGGCTTTCAAACTCCGCCTGGACGAGAGGGACTGCGCCGACCCGGACCGGCTCCAGATAAGCCTGGCCCTGTTGGCGGCGCAAATCCTTGGCGTAGCCGTTGTACAGCCCGATGATGATTTCTTCGACCTGGGTGGGGATTCGCTGGCTGCGCTGCGTATGGTGCTGGAGGTGGAGGAGGCGCTGGGGCGCAGCGTACCGATGGAGTTCTTCAGCACGCCAACGGTACGCCACATGGCGGAACTGTTGGGGGATGAGCAACGTCGTTTGCCGGCGCCCCCATTCGCTGCGGCAGCGCCGTTGCCCAAACAGCTGGTACGACAGCAGCCCGCTCGTTCCTGGCGCCCCCTGTTTACTCCGCCGCAGGGAAAGCGTGTCAGGGTGCGTACACTGTTCGAAACCTGGGCTTTTCGACGGCCCTACTTTGAGGGCGTCCGCTGGCTGATGGCCTGGTGCAGCCGGCCCTGGGTGCAGGCGTTGTTCTATCCCCAGGAGAGCCAATGGGTGCGCCGCCTTTCCGAGAGTGTAGGCACCCCGCCAGGGCAGGTACCCCTGGAAATTCAATTCAGTCTAGTTGCACATAGCATCTTTGTGAAATGGAAAACGGGGCAGGCGTTGGGCAAACATGCCCCTCTGGTGCGAGAACTGCAAGAGGCGGCGGGGTCACACCCGCTGGGTAGTGAAGCCTGGTCCCGCTATTTTGACTTGCGCGGTTCAGTCCATCTGGAGGAAGCCCTGCAACAAAACTTTGGAATCATCTTTGTCGGACCTCACCTACAGCTATCGTTTGCACTCATCCTGTTTCTTGAGAGACGGTTCGAAAACTACCAGATGGTAGGCAATTCTACATATCACGGCGCCTGGCAGGACTTTCTGGCGGATCAGGGGGTCTCTTATGCAGGGGGCGAAAAGGCTGCCCGCTCGGCCGTTGCTCTTGCTGCGGCACATGTCTTGGTCCAGGGCGGCGTCGTGGGGATAGCCGGGGATGGGGAGGTTGGGGAGATCAGCCAACCGGTGATCATCGGCGACCGGCTGCACCATCTGGGCGCTGGCTTTGCCGAACTGGCGGTCAGCACCGGTGCGGCGATTCTCCCTTTCCATACACAGTTATTGCCGGAGGGACGCATCCAGATTCGTTTCCTTCCCCTTCTCCTGTGGAACAAGGGAGGCGACCGGGAGACGCAAGTCCGGGAGATTGTGGCGCAGTACGCCGCTGTTCAAACCCAGCTCTGGCGCCAGTCGCCGGGAGCGCTCCTGCACGGCATCGTCCGGCGCCATTTGGCCTGCCCGTTGGCTTCTAGCCATGACTGACCCGGCTATAACTGGCCCGGCCATAACTGGCCCGGGATCGAGCAGAGGGGGGGCAGCTGTTCATGTTCAAGGACGATACCGATGCCTGCGAATGAATTCACCCATACGGCCAAAGTAGCTATTCTGATTGTTAATGGCGGCTGGATCCGCCTGTGTCTCGAACGCATTGCGGCGTTGACGGAGTATCCTGCCTATCATATTTACCTCTGGAACAACCGTATCGGCGATCCGGCTTTGGAGACCTGGCTCCTGGCGCAGCCGCATCTGACCCTGCTTTCGGCAGCCAGTTATGAAAAGTTGCACCATCCCCATCGCACCCCCCTGCAGCGGCTTTATCATCTTGCCCGGCAGGAAGGCGCCACAGTCATCGTTGCCCTGGATAGCGACGCGCATCCCTTGCGTTCCGGATGGTTGAAAGAATTGTTGGCGGCGCTCGATAGTGGCGCTGCGATTGCGGGTGTCTGGCGCGCCGAGATGGCGCCGGCCATCCGCGCCCACGTCCATCCCAGCTGTCTTTGCACGACGGTAGCGTTTATTGAGCAGTATCACCTGCGTTTTGACTTTGACAATACCCACAGTCAAGCACCGACCGATACTCTCGCGCACTTCACCTGGGTAGCCGAGGCAAACGGTCTTCCGATTCATCGCTTGCTGCGCACGAACCGGCGGCAGTTTCACTATTGGATGGGTGGGGTCTACGGCGATCTGATCTACCATCACGGGGCCGCCAGCCGCGAGCATGTGGTCTTTCACAACAGCGACAAAGACACACGGCAGAGCGATCGGCACCGTTATCTGCGCGATAGCGCCGCAGATTTCCTGTTCAACGATTATGAGGCATACTTCGGGTGGCTACAGGGCAGGTCCGTTGATCCCGCCTTTGCCAGGAAGATCGAGCAGTTCCAACGCGCCATAGAGCCAGTTCGCAACCTCAGTGGGTGGTGGCGACGCTGGCGTTCTGGATATCTGAAAATAGGGGGTCATCAACGCATCCGCGCGCAAGTCAACATTGTCCTGAGGCGCTATGAGTCATTGCGTAAACGGGCAGTGAGGTGGAGCAAGCCTATTCGGCATCTATTTCATCGAATGACACGCCGTCCGGACGAACAACTTACGTACAATCCCGTGTTGCAGTCCTTTCAAAAGGAAAATTTGGCTCCGCTTGCCTCCTATGGGTGGACCGTAGGACCCCCAGATTTTGTGGGTGTGGGCGCTCCCAAAAGTGGCACGACCTGGTGGTATAAGCTCCTGATAGAGCATCCGCAAATTGTGCACAACCGGGTACGGCCCCCTAACCCTCTCATGAAAGAGACCCAGTATTTTCTACATT
>JAKJAC010000015.1:3355-20666 GCA_022707705.1 Chloroflexota bacterium | reverse complement strand
CCGGGAAGCTTTTGCTGCGCCGCCGGGCGCTGTGTGCGGTGAGTTCTCTACCCAATACTTGGGCTACCCCACCTGCCTGGAACACCTGGCTGTTGCTGCGCCCGATGCCAGGATCATCGTGATGCTACGCAATCCCATTGACCGTTTTTTCTCCCATCTGAATCACCTGATGACCAAAAGAGTTCCGAATTTCTTTGGCAATTTGAACTCGCAGCAGCACTATCTCTTCACTACCTACAGCCTCTATACCGAAGCAACTCTGGCCAGTCTCTACAGTATCGGGCTGACCCGATTGTTTCAATACTTTCATCGGGATCAAGTGCTTGTCCTGCAATACGAACGTTTGGTGCAATCGCCTGAGGCGGAATTGGCGCGCACTTATCGCTTCCTGGGGGTGGATGAACGCTTCCGGGCGCAGGATATCCGGAGAAGTGTCAACCAGGGGGAGTATCTGCGTGCCAAGCCTGACGCGGCGGAGCGCAGCCGCCTGGCGGCTTATTACCGGGCAGACGTGCTGCGGACGGTTGCGCTTTGCCCAGAGATTGATTTAATGCTATGGCCTGATTTTGTTGACGTCTAGGAGTTTATCCGAAAACGTTTTCCAGAAAGCGAATTTGACAGCAAGGCTCAGCGGGGGCGCTGCATCGTACCCGTAATTTCGGATAGGTTCTAAGAGATCGGCTGAGGTGTTATGAGAAACTGTCTCATCCTGGGCTCCGGTCGCAGCGGTACCAGCCTGGCGGCAAGTCTGGCGCAACGGGCGGGCTACTATTTGGGCGAGCCGCTCCAGCCGCCCAATGCCGGTAATCCCTTGGGGCGCTTCGAGAGTTTCGAGGTCAACGCCATCAACGAGGCGTTGCTGGCGCGGGTCTTGCCGCGCCGCCCTAAAGGTTGGCTTGGCACTTTATTGATGCCGCATGTGCCGCTGCCCCGGCAGCGCTGGTTGGCAGCCGTGCCCGTGGGGCGCAGAATACGGAGCACCCCCGCCCTGACTGCGCGGATGGCGCGCCTGACCGCGCAGCAACCCTATTGCTTCAAGGACCCACGTTTTTCCTATACCCTACCTGCCTGGCGCCCCGTGTTGAATGACGCAGGTTTTGTCTGTATGTTTCGCCACCCGGCTGCTGCCGCACAGAGCATCCTGCGCGAATGCCAGGAGGAGCCTGGGTTGCATTCCCTGGCGCTGGATTTCGACGGGGCGTTGCGCGTCTGGACCCTGATGTACCGTCACATCCTGGAGCGGCATTGTCACACAGGGGAGTGGCTCTTCGTCCACTACGAGCAGCTTCTGGCGGGCGATGGCGTGACGCGATTGGCGGCGTTTCTCGATGCGGGCCTGGATGCCAGTCTGGTCAACCCGGCGCTGCGCCGCGCTCAGCCCACCGGCGCCATACCGGAGCAAGTACAGCGGCTCTATCAAGATCTATGCACACGAGCAGGATGGACATGGCTATGAGCTCGCTATCCGCGTCGCTGTACCCAGCGCCGCCCCAGTGCCCGTTACGCTTGCTCTACCTGGTGCACCAGTTCTACCCGGACTATCGCAATGGCACAGAGAAGTTCGCGCTGCAGCTGGCGCAATCCATGCAGCGTTCGGACCAGCAGGTGCAGATGATCACGTACGGGGGCAGGAGCTTCAAGGGGCAGCAGCGTTTGTGGCGCTGGTTGGGGATACCCTGGTTGCAACAGCGCTACAGCTATGCCGGCGTCCCGGTGCTGGCTTTGCGCCATGCCCGCCGCCAGCCACACTATCATGATCAGATTGAGGACGAGTCTCAGCGCGCACTGGCGCGACGTTTTTTGCGCCGTTGGCGCCCGGATGTGGTGCATGTTTGCCATGCTATGCGGGTGAGCGGTTTCGTCTGGGCGGCGCATGACCTGGGCATTCCGACGCTCCTGACCCTAACCGATTACTGGTTGCTGTGCCCGAAATTCACGCTGGTCAATAGCCTGGGAGATTTCTGCTCCGGTCCGGCGCAGGGTTCGGCTTGCCGGCAGACCTGCCCAGAGTTGGATGCAGATTTCGTCCGGCGGCGCCTGGCATTGGCAGAACAGCTCGTGCGCGGGGCTGCTGCCGTGATTGCCCCTTCCGCCTATCTGGCTCAGGTTTTCGAGCGCGAGTGGCCCTGGTTGAAGCCCCAGCTCGTGCCCTATGGCATCCACCCGTGGACGCAGAACCGGCGGCAGGTTGCGGAAAACACGCCGCTGAACTTCGTCTATGCCGGCAGCTTCACCCGGCACAAAGGCGTGCATATTCTGATCGAGGCATTTCGCGGCGTGCAATCAGCAACGGCGCAGCTGCGCCTTTACGGCAAAGGCCCGTACGAGGCGGCTTTGCGCGCGCAGGCGGCGGGCGACCCCCGGATACGCTTCTGTGGCGTTTATACGGAACAGGAAGCCGGGCAGGTCTTTGGGGCTATGGATGTGCTGGTAGCGCCCTCCATCTGGCCCGAGAACCGGCCCTTTGTGGTGCATGAGGCACTGGCATCCGGCGTGCCCGTGGTCGTCAGCGCAGTCGGTGGCATGGTCGAGGGCATCGAGCATGGTGTCACCGGTCTGGTGGTCCCTCCCGGCGACCCGGCGGCGCTCCAGGTGGCGCTGCAAGACCTGGTGGAGTGTCCCCAGCAGCTCCATGCTTTCAAAGCGGCGCTCCGCGCGTTGGCGCTCCCAACGGTGGAAGCGGAAACCGCTGCCTATGAGGCGCTCTATCGCCAGGTATTAGGAGGCGCCGATGAGACTGCTATTTGAACCGTTGCCGGTCTACTTCATGCACGTCCCCAAAACGGGCGGTGTCGCTCTGGGGCAATGGCTTCGTTGCGCGTATGGCCGAGGATACTTCGATCTCGATTTGCCCCAGATCACGAAATTGACAGGCCGAGATATTCGAGGTTTTAATTGCTACCACGCCTGGCATCACAGTCGAAGCCTATTCGAGTGGCTTGGGCGACCAAATCTCGCGGTCATTACGATGTTGCGTGATCCAATCGAACGGGTTGCTTCAGCATTTCACTTTCGCCAGCGGAACCTTGTTGAGCACCCGGAGGAATATAAGGGCGCCTATCGAACCACCATGCAGCGACTGCCAAAGCAGTCGCTGCAGGAAAGCTTGGAAGATGGCTTGATTACGCCTAAACTCAGCAATACTCAGGTTCGCCTGCTGGGTCTCCGCAACGATTACGGGGCGTTTTTCTCCGCTCTACACCATAACCCACGAGCGGAGATGCTGTTGCGACCCTATGGTGTGCCCTTGCTCGTAGACCCAGACAACCTGCCTCTCCTCTATGTCAATGCCCAAGCCTGGTTGGATGAAATGGCGGTTGTTGGTTTAACGGAGCGCTATACCGAATCGGTGCAGATGATGGCGGACCTGCTTGGCATTCCGGCGCCGGCAGACTTGCCCCTCGTCAATGCCAACCCGCAACGCCGCAGCCCATCCATGCGCTATCGTGACAGCCTGCCGCCGGATGTGGTGAAGCAGCTGGAGGAACTGAACAGCTTTGACCTGGAGCTCTACGCCCACGCCGCCGAGCTCTTCGAGCGGCAGTGGGCGCGCTATCAGGCGCGCCCGCGCCGCACCTACAGCATCGCGCCGCGCCTGCGTATCCCCCTGCGCCGGGTCGAGTCTGGGCTGAAAAGCTGGCTCCGCCGCACCTCGCCCGCTTCGATGCAGCGGCTACGGCAGCTGCGCGCAAAGCTGCGCCGCCGGCGAACACGGAATGGAGGTCAGGGCTAGCCATGCTGGAGCGCCTTCAACCCGCGCCGCTGTACCCAGCGCCGTACACTCCTTGCGCCGATCTCTGGTGTATCACAGCGTATTTCAACCCTGCTCACTACCGCACCCGGTCTGCCAACTACGCGCGCTTTGCCGCGCCCCTGCGCGCCGCCGGCATCCCCTTGCTGACCGTGGAATGTGCGTTTGGCGACGATCCTTTTGAATTTCCGCCGGGACCGGATGTGGTGCAGGTGCGGGCGCGGGACATCCTGTGGCAGAAGGAGCGGCTCATCAACCTGGGTTTGAGCCGGTTGCCCGCGCAAGCGCAGAAGATTGCCTGGCTTGACGGCGACATTCTGTTCACCAACCCGGATTGGGCGGTGGAGACGGCGGCTTTGCTCGACACGGCGGTGGTGGCGCAACCCTTCGAGCGAGTTATTCGCCTGCCGCGCGGCGCGGAGAGCGCGGCAGGCGATAGCGCCAGTCATGAGAGTTTCGCCGCGGTCTGGGGGCGAGATCGCAGCCTGGTGCGCGCTGGCGGGCTGGAGCTTCACGGGCACACCGGTTTCGCCTGGGCTGCTCGCCGCGATTTGCTGGCAAAGCATGGGCTGTACGAAGCCTTCGTCACCAGCAACGGCGATCACTTCCTGGCGCACGCATTCGCCGGCGATTTCACGAGCGCCTGTATGCAGGGCATCCGTCAGGGGTCGCGATTGGACCACGCCAGTCGCCAGGTGCAGCGATCACGGCTCGGGGCGCTGTTGCGCGGCATGGTTCCGCGCCGCCTGCGGGGCGCACTCCATCATTTGCCGGGCATTCGGCAGCCCAACCCTGCCTTCTGGGCGCACTTTCTGGCTTGGGGCGAACCGGTAGCGCGGCAGGTGGATGGACGTATCGGCTGCGCACCGGGCGCGCTGCTGCATCTCTGGCACGGTGATCTGCAGCATCGCCAGACGGGGGAGGGGCGCCAGTTGTTGCATGCGCTGGGCTTCGACCCGGCGCGGGACCTGCGGATTGCCGCCTCCGGTTGCCTGGAGTGGGCTACCGACCAGCCTCAGCTTCAATCCTGGCTGGCAGACTTTTTCCGCCAGCGGCGAGAAGATGGAGCTTGAAACACACCATGAGCAAACGTTTCGTGGTCTTTAGTATGGGGCGCACCGGCAGCACCTTGTTGGCGAGTCTTCTAAACAGTCACCCGCAGATTCTGTGCGACGGAGAAATATTCACGCCGGTGCGTTGGCCTCGCGGGCTCAGGTCCCTTGCACGGTTCTGGCAACGACACCCATTTCCCTACCTGGCGTACCGCCAGGCACGCATGGCGTTGTTGCATCAGAAAACCATCTACGGATTCAAGTTACATACCAAACCTCAAGGAGCTCAACTGGCTGACGTTGGAGGTTTTCTGCGTTCGGCTGCGCAGACGGGCTGGAAAATCATTCATCTGCAACGCCGATCTCTTTTCGACCAGGTGATATCCAGCCTGGTCGCAAATCAAACCGGACGGTATTTTGGCGATCAAAGCAAGGACGAACCACCGGCTTCACTGAATATTTCCGCCACCAGGTTCTATCGTGTTTTGCAGAAGTCTTATCGGGCAAGTGAGTTTAATCGCACCGTTCTCGCCGGCTTGCCGTGTGTTGCCCTTACCTATGAAGATGATCTTTCAGACCCCGCTGCTTGGGAAACAACGGTAACTCGCATTTGTGATTATCTCGAAATCCAGACCGCAGCGACCACCCGCAGTGGGTTGGAGAAGCCGTGGCGGCATCCATATTGCGAGATCGTGACCAACTATGCGGAGTTGTTGTCACTCTATCAGGAATGGACCGCAAAGGAAGACGGTGAGCGATGTCCGTCCAATTGACTTTTCACATCGTCTACGTGCCCGGTTCTGTGGCCTATCTGCTGCCCTTTGTGGCAACGCTGTTGCGCTGGTCACCTTGCCGTTTCCGGCTTGTCGCCAACGGCTGTACCGCAGCCGAGGTGGCTCTGCTGCAAGCGCGCTGCGCCGGTGAAGCCCGGCTGGAGCTGCTGGTGCTTCCCACCAATCGGCCGCTGGCACACCACGATGCACTCAACTATTTGCAGGCCCGTTGCCAGGAGGATTATTTTGCCTTCATGGATTCGGATATTCTGGCCACCGGACTGTTTATGGATGCGATCGCGCCGCACCTGAACGCCCATGCCGGCATTTTTGCCGGCGCGCCATTGTGGATGCGGCCTACCGACCGGATTTTCCGGCCTGAATACGACGTTGTCTGCGGCGAACACGACCGCACCGCCGCCGGGCTGCCCCTGGGAGGGACCTTCTTCGCTATCTACGACAACCGGGCACTGACTGATTTCATCCACGCTCAGGGTATGGGTTTCGAGATGCGGGGCTGGTCGCAGATTCCGGCAACCCTGCGACCCTGGTTGGCGGAGCGAGACCTCGCCAGTCCCCATCACTGGTTCGACACGGGCAAGGTGCTCAACCTGGCGCTGCAATACCAGGGGGCAACACTTGCGGTGCTGGATTCGCCCGACCTGGTCCATCTGGGCGGGTTGAGTTTCATCGCCAAACGCAATTGGTATGCTGCCGAAAAGGGGCTACGCGGGGTTGGGGGCGATGTCTACCGGACCTTGCGGGCTGCCTATGGCGGGTTGCGCCGTCGTCTGCGCAACGACCCGGTCAATCGCTCACGCAAGCTGCCTTTTGGTCCTCGCCGTCGCCGCTACGGTCCCTATTTCTCCGCACTCCTTGCCGCGCTGCTGGATGGCGCGCCGTTGCCATCCCTGCCCGCTGAGGAGGATGTGACGGTCCGCCAGCGGGCTGCCCTGGCGACAGCGGCTATCACGGCGCTTTATCACGCTGAGCAGACCGGCAAAGCGCCGGTCGGGGAGCAGCCATGCTGACCTGGTTCTGGCGGCGCGGCAAGCGCGCCTGGCGGGTCCTACGCCGCGGCGTGCTACGCCCCTTGGTCGCCGGACCTTCCTACGCCACCTGGCTGAACGCGCAACGCCTGACCGGTGAGGCTCGGCGCCAGATTGTGGCGCACATGGCTGCATGGTCCGCGCCGCCCCTGATTTCTGTGTTGCTCCCCGTCTACAACAGCCGTCCCGCCTGGTTGCGCGCCTGCCTCGATTCGGTGTTGGCGCAGCTCTATCCCCACTGGGAGTTGTGCATCGCCGATGATGCCTCGACCACTCCCCAGGTGCGGGCGATTCTGGAGGAATATGCTGCCCGCGATCCGCGGCTCAAGGTCATCTACCGCCCGCAGAATGGCCACGTTGCCGCGGCAACCAACAGCGCTCTGGCGCTGGCCACGGGCGAGTTCGTTGCCTTTCTGGACCACGATGACCTGCTGGCGGAGCACGCGCTCGCTTGGGGCGCCGCTGCCATCCTCGACCACCCCGCCGTCGCGCTCATTTACAGCGATGCCGACCGTTGCGATGAGCTGGGGCGGCGCTTTAACCCCACCTTCAAGCCGGATTGGAGCCCCGATCTGCTGCTTGCCCACAACTACATCAACCATCTGGTGGTGCTGCGCGCGGAACTGGTGCGGGCGGTGGGTGGATTGCGCGCCGGGCTGGAAGGGGCGCAGGACCATGACCTGCTGCTGCGGGTCAGCGAGCGAATTCCGGCCGAGGCGATTCACCATCTCCCCTACGTGCTCTACCACTGGCGCGCGCATCCGGCTTCGCTAGGGCGCGCTGAGCGCACGCGGGCTGCCACCGGCGTTGCCTCCCGCCAGGCGCTCGCCGATTGCCTGTCGCGGCGCGGGTTGGCAGCCGAGGTAGTCGCGACGCCGGCGCATCCCTTCCTCTCCCGGGTGCGCTACCTGCTGCCCGATCCGCCGCCGCTGGTCAGCGTCATCATTCCCACTCGGGACCGGCTGGACTTGTTGCGGGTGTGCGTAGAGGGATTGCGCCGGAGCACGGACTATCCGGCGCTGGATCTGCTCATCGTGGATAACGATAGCCAGGCGCCGGAGACTCTGGCTTATCTTCAGGAGTTGAGCCAGCAGCCGAATATCCGCGTCTTGCGCCAGTCCGGCGCGTTCAACTATGCCGCGCTCAACAATGCCGGTGTGGCCCAGGCGCGGGGCGAGGTGCTCTGTTTTCTGAACAACGATGTGGTGATCACCCAACGCGATTGGCTGAAGGAGCTGGTCAGCCAGGCGCTGCGACCGGAGATCGGCGCGGTTGGACCGTTGCTGCGTTATCCCGATGGGCGGGTGCAGCAGGCGGGCATTCTCCTGGGCACAGATGTGATGGGCCGGTTGGCGCTGCACCAGCGACCGGGCGAAGCCGCGCCCTCCGCCTTTGAGCTGCAGCAAACCCGCAACGCGGCCGCGTTGACGGGCGCTTGCCTGGTTCTGCGCCGTGATCTCTTTGAGCAGGTGGGCGGCTTCGATGAGCAGCTGGCTGTGGCCTATAATGATATTGACCTCTGCCTGAAGCTGCGCGTTGCCGGATACTGGTTGCTCTTCACGCCCTTTGCGGAGCTGGTGCATCTCGGCTCTGCCAGCCGTGGGGCGGAGGATTCGCCGGAGCGACAAGCCCGGCTCCAGCGCGAAGCTGAGGCGTTGCGAGCCAGGTGGGGTGCGTTTGCTGCCAGCGACCCCTTTACCAACCCCAACCTGACCTGGCGGCGCGGGCATCCGGAACTGGCGTTTCCGCCCGCCGCGCCTGATTTCTGGCGGAGGAGCCCTTCGTGAAAACACATGCCAAAAGCGTTATCTCGGGAGGCTGACCTGAATACTGTAGCAAGGACCCCCGCGTTGTTAGCTGCTTACCTGCTCGGCTGCGCCGCTGCCTTTGACCGGGCGGCGCGGGAAAGCGCCCTCCAGACGCAGCGCCTGCACATTGCGGGTGTGGCGGTTCAACTTCGCTGCGCCGGCGCCGCGGTCGCGGAAGCGACCCTGCCGGCGCTGGCGCACCTGGCGGTTGACTGGCGCACCTGGCGCCCGGCAGACGCCGCCCCTGAGCTCACCCTGAACCTGTGGGATGGCGCTGCTCCCGGCATCAAGCCGCCGCCGCCGCCCTTCACCCTGGAGGATTACCGCCGCTACGGTCAGCGCGCGGTGGCGCACGATGGCGTCCGCTCGCTGATGGTCGCGCCCACTTCCGGGCAGCTCTTTGCCTATGACCGCGCCAGCCATCAGGGCTACTTCTGGGTCGAGGATGCCAGCCAGCTGACCATCTACGAGCGCGCCGCGCCGGTGCAGACCCTCTTTCACTGGGCGCTGGCTGAAGCCGGTTGGCAGATTGTTCACGCCGCGGCGGTGGGCAACGCCTCCGGCGGCGTGCTGCTCATCGGCTCGACCGGCGCGGGCAAATCCACCACGGCATTGAGTTGCCTGGCGCAAGGTGAGCTGCACTTCCTCAGCGATGACAAATGCCTGGTGCGCCTGGAGCCGGAACCGCAGGCTTACGCCCTCTTCAGCTCTGCCAAAATCAAGGGCGATATGCTGTCCAGGTTGCCCCATTTCCGCTCCCTGCTGGCCGGTTGGGACGACAACTACAAGGCAGAGAAGGGGCTGGTCTTCCTGCATCCCACCTACGCTGCTACCATGGTGACCAGTTTCCCGGTCAAGGCGCTGCTGCTGCCGCAGGTCGCGCACCGGGCTGAGGCTGCGATTCATGCCGCCGCGCCCGGCGACGTCTTCCGGCAGCTGGGTCCCAGCACCGTCATCTGGTTGCCCGGCGCGGAGGCGGAGAACTACCGCTTCACCGCAGCCATGGTGCGGCGCTTGCCGCGCTACCGCATCGAGCTGGCGGAGGACCCGCAGGTCAATGTGGATGCCATCCGCCGCCTGTTGGAGGCGCTGGAATGAGCGACAGATCGACGGTAAGTGTGATAGTTCCCGTCTTCAACGGCGAGCGCTTCCTGGCTGAGGCGCTTCGAAGCGTGCTCGACCAGACCTTGCCGCCGGATGAGATTATCGTCGTGGATGACGGCTCGACCGATGGCAGCGCTGCGCTTGCGGCGCAGTTTACGGCTCAGTTCCCGGGGGTGCTGGTCTTTCAGCAGCCCAACCGCGGCGCCGGCGCGGCGCTGAACCTCGGAATCCGCCATGCCCGCGGCGACCTGCTCGCTTTTCTCGATGCCGATGACCGCTGGTTGCCCGGCAAGCTAGCGGCGCAGGTCGCTATCCTGGATGCCGATGCCACGGCAGATATGGTGTTTGGGCACTTCCGCCAGTTCCGCCAGGACGAGGGAGAAGGCGCTGGTTACAGCGGTGAGCCTGTGTTCATCGGCGAACCCCAACCCGGCATCAGCCGCTGCGCTATGCTCATCCGCCGCGCGGCTTTTGCCCGCGCCGGCGCCTTCTCTGAGGACCCCGGTCTACCTGAGTTCATCCATTGGTACATGCAGGCGCAGACGGCAGGCTTGCGCGCTGTGGTCTTGCCGGAGGTGGTCTTCGAGCGCCGGATTCACGCGCACAACTCCGGGGGCGGGCGCTCGCAGGAGGCGCTGCGCCAAAGCTATCTGCGCGTTCTGCGGCAATCGCTGGCTCAACGCCGCGCGGAACAGGCGGATAAACCATGAGCGTTGTACTCAACGCCGATGCCCTGGGCGCGCGTGCGCTGCTCTCCAGTGTGATTATCCCGGTCTACAACGGCGAGCGTTTCCTCGCGGAGACGCTTCGAAGCGTCTTCGCTCAGACCCTGCTGCCGGATGAGATTATCGTGGTGGATGATGGCTCGACGGATGGCACGGCGGCGCTGGTCGCCCGTCTGGCAGCTACTGCTCCGGCGCCGGTGCGCTATCTCTATCAGGAAAACCGGGGTCCCGCCGCGGCGCGCAACACCGGCATCAAACAGGCGCAGGGCGCTACCCTGGCTTTCCTGGATGCGGATGACCTCTGGACGCCGGAGAAGCAGCAAACGCAAATGGCGCTGCTCACCGCCACAGCTGAGGTGCATATCATCACCGGTCTGACGCAGCAATTTCTCGATCCCGAGGATTCCAGTGTTGCGCAGCTCACCGCGCAGCATCCCTATTCCGACCCGCACTTCCAGAGCAAGTTGTTCCGCGCGGAGCTTTTCGAGCGGGTGGGGCTGCTGGATGAGAGCCTTCGATTTGGCGAGGACATTGATTGGTTGGTGCGCGCGGTTCAATGTGGCGCGCGTATTCGCCAGCATAACGCCATCGTGGTGCGCTATCGCCGGCACGCTCAAAATATCACCAATCAGCTGGAGCAGACCGGCGCCTGTTGGTTGCTGGCGTTGCGGAAAGCGGCTCACCGGCGCCGTGAAGGGGGCGCGCAACATGGCTGAAAGGCAACGCGTCTCGGTCATCCTGCCGGTCTACAATGGCGCGCGTTTCCTCGCCGAAGCGCTCCAAAGCGTGCTCGCTCAGACCCTGCCGCCGGATGAGATTATCGTGGTGGATGATGGCTCGACCGATGCGACCGCCCAGATTATCGCCGCCGTGTCTGCCGCATCCACCGTGCCCATCAGGGCGGTCTACCAGGAGAATCAGGGACCGGCAGCTGCGCGCAACCGTGGCTTGAGCCTGGCTCAGGGGGAGCTGCTCGCCTTCCAGGATGCGGATGACCTCTGGTCGGTGAACAAGCTGGCGCTCCAGGTCGCGCTGTTGCAGCGCTATCCCCAGGCGCACGCGGTGATTGGCTACTCGCAGCTGGCTTTCACGGATTCCGGCGAGGGCAGCGACACAATCTATCAGGGGCGCCCCGGTCCCATCCTTCTGCTGCAAGAGAGCCTTTTCCGGCGTTCGCTCTTCGAGTTGGTGGGACCCTTCGACCCCCATTTGTGCGGCGATGAGGACATCGAATGGTTCCTGCAGCTGCTTGAGCATCCTGTGGAGCTGCTCATTCATCCGGATGTTGTCTTGACCTACCGGCGCCACGCGGCAAATCTCACCGGAAGCCTGGCTGCCAGCCGGCGCCAGTTCCTGCTGGCGTTGCAGCGTTCCGTGGTCAGGCGCCGTCAGACGCAAGCCGGCGCTTCCCGGGCGGCGACCATCACATTTGTCTGTGAGTCCACATCCGACCGGGATGAAGGAGAATGATGAACCAGCCTGAATCAGTGAGTGCGATTGTGATTGTGAAAAACGGCGCGCGCTTTCTTGCCGCAGCGCTATCCAGCATTCAGCGCCAGACCTTCGCCCCCTTCGAGACCCTGGTCGTGGATGGCGGCTCGACCGACCGGACGGCAGAGATTGCCCAAAGTTTTCCCGGTGTGCGTTATCTGCTCCAGCCACACAGCGGCATCTCCAATGCCTACAATTACGGCATCGAGCAGGCTCAGGGGGAAGTGCTCGCCTTTCTCTCCTACGATGACCTGTGGACGCCGGAAAAACTCGCGGTGCAGGTGGGTTATCTGGCAGCGCATCCCGAGTGCCAGTATGCGGTTTGCCGCATTCATTACTTCTGTGAGCTGGGGGATGCGCTCCCTGCGGGATTTCGTCCCGAATGGCTTGCCCAGGAACCGGTCGCCTATATCATGGAGACGCTCGTGGCGCGGCGGAGCCTTTTTGCTCGCGTCGGCTTGCACCGGACCGACCTGGCTACCGGAGGCGATACGGACTGGTTTGCGCGCGTCTTCGATGCCCGCGAAATTGGCCACGCCTGCGACCAGGTGTTGCTCCACAAGCGTGTGCACCGCGATAACAGTTCCCTGACGGCGCCGGATAGCAACGACCAGCTTCTGAAAATCCTGCGCAATTCATTGCGGCGCAAACGCGCCACCGGATAGCGCTAAGGAGCAGGTTCGATGACGAAGCGCACCCGACCCGGCGACCTGCTGCTCACCCCCCACCAGCGGCAGCTGCTAATCGCCGCCCTCTCCGCCGGCGCGGAGACGGTGACGCGTGCCTGGTGCGCCTGGCGCGACGCCGCCAGCCTTGACGCGCTCCCCGATGGGCAATACCCCCTGCTGTCCGTGCTTTACGCCAATCTGAGCCGCTTGGGTTTGGCAGAGGCAGCCGACCCGCGCCTTAAGGGCATTCACCGCCGCACCTGGTATGCCAACCAGCTCGCGCTCGATGCCGCGAAGCTCTGGTTGCAGCGTCTGGAGACCGGCGGCGTGCCGGTTATGCTGGCTGATGCGCCCGCGCTCGTGGCCACCGCCTATGGCGACCGCCCCCGCCCCGTGGACCCCGTTGCCCTCATCGTCCCGCCGGAGCACGCGTCGACCGCTGCCCGCAAGCTGCTGGCTGAGGGTGGGGAGCCTCTGCCCCCGGTCACCGTGTGGACGGGGCGCGAGCCGCTCTGGACCACGCATCAGGCCTTCCGCGTTGTACTCAACGCCATGGCTCGCATCCCGTTGTACTCAACGCCGTTGTACTCAACGCCGCAGCGGCTAGAGTTGCACTGGCATGTGGCGTCGTTCTGGCCCTCGCCGGCGCTGGATGCCGCCGCCTGGGCGCGCGCGCAGACCATCGCGCTCGCGGGGCGTTCCGCGCCCGCGCTGAGCGCCGCCGACCAACTCGTGCGCAGCAGCGTCGTCGCGGCAGCCTCTGGAGGCGCGTCGCTCATGGCTCTGGCGGATATGGCAGTGTTGCTGGGCAGTGCGGGTGATGCAGCGCCTGCTGCGGGCATGGATTGGGAGGTCGTGCTGCAAGTGGCGGAAACCGGGCAGGCCAGCCGCGAGCTGCTTGCGGCGTTGGAATGTCTGGAAAGCACGCTCGACCTTGCCGCGCCGGCGGAGGTTCTTGAACGGCTGCGTGCGGGCAGCCACGCCGCGCCCCGCTTGCCCTATGCCGCCCTTGCCGCACCACCGGACCGGGTCCACGCCGCGGCGTTGAGTACAACGCGCAGGCTCTATGCGCAGTACCGGCGTGCGGTCGCTGCCAGGGGTATCCAGCCGGGGTGGGGGCTTTTCCTCGATTTCCTGCAGCATCGTTGGGGGCTGCACAGCCGTGGCGCAATCATCAGCCAGGCGGTCAAGAAGCTGTTCCGGTGAGGCGTTCTTTAAGCCTCGTGCAGCCAGTCTTGCAGCGTGCGCTGCGTCTTCCAGTGCTGCCGCACCTCAGCCTTCGCCAAGAGCAAGCCCCACAGCCCTGAGCTGTACGTGCGCACCAGATAGGCGATGCGTTGCGGGATTTGCGACGCCGGCAACCTTTCCCCGGAAGTGAGGACCTCGCGCGTATAGGTCAGCCAACCGCGCCAACCATCTCGCGGGTGGTCCCGCCAGATAGCGGGAACCCTCACGCTTTCGGTGTTGAATAGCGCGGATTGCGCTGCTTCCAGGACGCCCTCCGGCGGCGGCGCAAGAGTGGGGCTCCAGGGCAGCTCCGCCCAGGGTCGCCCTCGCGCCCAGGCTTCCAGCGCCGCCATGATGCGCAGCGCCCGCGTCATCCCGCGCGCCTTGGCTCGCGCTGCGAGCGCTTCCCAATGCCCTGCCTCCCAGTGCCGCGTCCAGCGGGAGAAATCGTACAAGCCCCGCAGCCCCACACTCATGCCATGTTTCTCCACGGCGTGGGTGGTGAAATACAGCGCGTGGTCTATGGGGCTGAGCGCCAGCAAGCCCGGTCGCTCCGGTAGGGGCGTGGCTGAGCTCCACCACACGGAATCCGAGCGCAGCGTGGGGAGAATCTCGATAGCGTCGCAGTGAATTTCAACCGTTATCTGGCTACCCGGCAGCCCCAGGGAGGTCAGGTGCGAGGTGCGCGATTCCGAAACCGGCTGATAGCCCAACCGCAGCAGGGCATCGAAGACCTGTTGCGCCTGCGCCAGAGAGGGCGCCAGCAGGTCGAGGTCGTTGAACGACCGGGCGGCAGGATGCGGGTAAGCCGCGGCGGTCACCGGTCCCTTCAGCAGAATCAGCGGGATTTCCAGTTCCAGCGCCAGTGCGCCCACCTTGCGCAATTGCTGTTCTGCGTGCAATCGGCACAGCGTGGCATCGTGGCGGATTTCCCGGAGTTGGGTGCTGAGGGCTTCGGGCAGCTGCAGGGGGCGCGCGAGAAAGGCGAGCGCCGGAAGCAGCCCGTGGCGTTGCGCTTCCGCGAGCATCGCGGGCCAGGCGGCAGCGTCGGGCTGAGTCTCGCGCCACAACAGAGCGATGAGCGCTTCGACAGCAGGTGTCATCATTTTTGCGCTAGTTTGGGCGGGTTTCTGGGTCAATAAACTTCAGCAGCCGTTCCGTTTTCCATGCTCTGAAGTATACCAGAGTTTGCGCATCTGTTCAATGAAAAAGATTGTTCACCAGCAATTCCCAATATGAAGCCGTTGACGTAACTGTTCAGCGCTCCCCCGCTTGCACCAACAAGAGAGTCCAAAGCCGCGCTGGCGAGTTGCGCCTGGCGGTGGCAGGCTTGCCGCTGGAAAGCTAGACATGCACCAGGTGTGACCGCCCGGCACAGCCAAGCTCTCTGCCCCCAGCACCCGCTGCTTCTTTCGGTGTGTTTCGGCGTGTTTCGGTGAATTTCGGTGTTCGGAATGGCGGTTTTTGGAACACCGAAATCACCGATTTTACGGAAAAGTCTGGAGCCCGAAGCTGCGCCCGGCGCTGGAAATATGAAGCGTTACGGTCCAATAGTGTTTTGACACGGTCCCAGGTCTGACCATTAATAAAACCCATTGCAATTATGATGCGATCATGATTTTTATTTTTCAACGACAAGGACCGGTTGCTGAAATCTTGGAAAACAGACAGGCTTGTAATGGGAATCTGAACATTTACCCTTTGACAGTAGTTAGCCTTAAACAACCGGTACAAATAAGGCAATTGTGGAGCAAGAGCTATGATTTTTAACGAGGATCTCACCCTATGAAAAGCCATATTTGGAATTGCTGATTGTTCATTATTTGATCTTCGTCCCTGTCGTGAAGTCCACCCCAATGTAAGGTGCGCGTCATTTTTCCGCATTTGTCGCTGGCAGGCTATGCCGCCCAGGGGCGATTGAACTTCAGAATTTGGTCCGGTGATAGGGTGCTCAAGTGGCACAAGCTTTTTTCAGCCGTCCCTACGGGACGGGGTTGGTTACCACCACGGTTGTACAGGCACTGAAGTGCCTGCCTACTTTCAGACGTCCCTACGGGACGAGGCCCGTCCTGTAGGGACGGGGCCCGTCCTATAGGGACGGGGGAGACGGTGAGGTTGCGCAAGGAAGGGTGATTGCTCGTCAGAGCCGCCCGGGGCTAAAGTCCATGGCGATGAATCGCCCGGCTACAAAGCCACGCCCGGTAAGCCGGGCTCAGAAGCCGGGCTCAGAAGCCGGGCTCAGAGGAGCTATTACCGAAGTTAATTTTGAAAGTTCATAAGTGCCTGCCTACTCTCAGACGTCCCTACGGGACGAGGGAGGCAGCAGAGCGCGGCAGGATGCCGCGTCAGGATGCCGCGGCAGGATGCCGGCGGCTACGTAAGTCCCTACTTTCAGACGTCCCTACGGGACGAGGGAGGCAGCAGAACGCGGCAGGATGCCGCGGCAGGATGCCGCGGCTGCTTGGTCACTAATTTCAGGCATCCCTACGGGACGTGGAGACGACTATGCAAAAAAGTGAATCACACCCCCAATGTAAATTACACTTGACAATATGTACGGTATGTGATACTATGTGTACGAAATAGTTTACCATAAGTAACTTGTAACAGACATAAGGAGGTCACATGTCAATTCGGAAAATATCTATCTCTGTGTCGTTGGTCAGCACCTTGCTCATCATGGGCTACTATCTCGTCAATCTGATCCTGATGAACCGGCAAGGCGATTTGATTTCGGCGGAGGTCTTCCGCCTCGCAGCCGTGGTCATCATTGCGTCGATTGTGCTGAACATCGCCGGCAACATTCTCACCAGTATCGGCGTCAGCATCATTCGTGCCATCCAAACCCGATCAGCGAAAGAAGTGCGCATCATCGAAGATGAACGTGACAAGCTGATCGGCTTGAAGGGCACCCAGGTTTCTTACGTCGCATTTTCGCTGGGCGTGTTGGCGGCGATGCTGGCGTTTGTCACCGGCCAACCTGCCCTGGTGATGTTCTGCCTGATTATTCTCTTTTCTCTGCTGGCAGAAATCATCGGTGACCTTGCCCAGTTCTATTTCTACAGCCGGGGGAGTTGAGATGGAAAAGCACCGGGTACGCAACACTATCCGCAAACTGCGCTTCCAACACGATGAAATGACCCAGGAACAACTGGCTGAAAAAGTCGGGGTGACGCGCCAGACTATCATCGCCATCGAGGGCGGCAAGTACGCGCCCTCGCTCGAACTGGCCTTCAAGATTGCCCTGGTCTTCGACGTGTCGATTGGCGAGGTCTTTTCTTATGAGATGGAAGATGAGTAAGCGTGCAACGTGACGGAGGCATTGAAATGAGAGTCTTTATCTACACCCAATACGGTCCCCCCGAAGTGCTGCACCTGGTGGATAGCCCTAAGCCCGCTCCCCGCGATCGCGAAGTGCTGGTCAAAGTCTACGCCACCACCGTCACCATCGGCGATACCATCATGCGCAGCCTCAACCTGCCGGTTTCCGGAATGCAGAAGCTACTGGCGCGGCTTTATCTGGGTTGGTCGAAACCCAAGCGCCCCATCCTGGGCATGGAACTGGCCGGTGTAATCGAGTCTGCCGGCAAGAACGTTACCCGCTTCCGGACCGGCGAGGCGGTTTTCGCCTCCACCTTCGCTGTCGGTTTTGGCGGTTATGCC
>JAKJAC010000015.1:0-3345 GCA_022707705.1 Chloroflexota bacterium | reverse complement strand
AACCCCGCCAATCTCACCTTCGAGGAGGCGGCTGCCGCGCCGGGCGCGGGGATGACGGCGCTGCACTGCCTGAAAAAGGGCCACCTGCAGCCGGGGCAAAAGGTGCTCATTTATGGCGCATCCGGCGCCGTTGGAACGAACGCCGTCCAGCTTGCCAGTCACCACTTCGGCGCGGACGTGACCGGGGTGTGCAGCACCGCAAATCTCGACCTGGTCAGGTCGCTTGGCGCCAATCGCGTCATAGACTACACCCGCCAGGACTTCACCCAAACCGGCGAGACCTACGACAGCATTTTCGACGCCGTGGGCAAACTGTCTCCGGCGCAGGGGAAAAAGGCACTAAGACCGGGCGGCGTGTATATGAACGTGCATACCGATTCAGATGGCGGCAACAAACTCGCGCACCTGCTGGCGCTCAAGGCGATTATCGAAGCCGGACAGCTCAAACCGGCCATTGACCGGGTTTACCCGTTCGAGCAAATTGTCGAAGCGCACAAGTATGTCGAGCAAGGGCATAAAAAGGGAAACGTTGTCATTAGGGTCGCTGATGGCCAAATGGGTGATGCGTTTCGAGATCAGCAAGGAGGTAAGTGATGAAAGTATGTATCGTTGGAGCATCCGGGAAGTTGGGTCAGTATATGGTGCAACATGCGCTGGACCGGGGGTATGAGGTGATCGGCGTTTGCCGGGAGCGCAGTGTTCATAAATTGGAGCGGTTTCAAAACCGTATCACGGTCATTCCCGGTGCAACCAATGACCGGCGCGTCATCGAAAAGGCTGTCTCAGGCTGTGATGGTGTGCTGACCGTGCTGGTCCCTTGGGGAAGGCAGCACTACTCGACGGGGACGGCTCAGGCGGTGCTCGATTATGCGAAGCCGGGGGCGCGACTCGTCTTCTCCTGCGGTTGGCATATCACGCTTGACGGGAAAGACGTCTATCCGCCAGCTCTGAAGCGCGACGAAAAGATAGCTCGCCTGCTCGGACGGCTTACCCGCATGGTGGACATCGATGACCAGATCGAAGCCTGCCGGTGTATCTTTGCCAGCCCAACCCGCTGGACCGTGGTGCGTGGAAGCGACCTGGAAGAAGGTGAAAGCCAGGGCTTGCCGGTCTGGAGCCGCCATGTGGGCGATCCACTCCTTGCCAGCAACCTGACCCGCCGCAGTGATTTTGCCCTGTTTATGGTGGCAGCACTCGAAAACGACGAACTCATCCACGAAGCGCCCGCCATCGTCGGCTGCCAGACGCCCTCAGCGCTGGCGCATAGTACGGCGAAAGAGCAGGCGCAATGACGGACGACTCTCAACCTTAGAAAAGACGTCTCTCCCGTTTTGGCAAAGACCTAATGTGTCGCGCAGGCAATGCACGGATCGAAAGCCCGCACTACCCGTCCCACCGCCCGTTCGAGCTCCAGATTCACCCGCTCCGGTGTGATGTAGCGATTCGCCGCGACTTTCAGCGCCCGCTCGATAGCCAGGACGTTGTGCACGGTCGGGATGATGAATTCCGCGTGCGCGATTAAGCCGTTCTCCACCCGGTAATGGTGGATTAGCGGACCGCGCGGCGCTTCAACCAGCCCGTAGCCTTCGCCATCGCGCGGGGTGTAGGGCACATCGGTGTCCTCATAATCGAGCGGTTCCGCCAGCAGTTCCAGCGCGCGTTCGATGGCGTAGACCAGCTCGATGCCCCGCGCCAAATCGAAGAGCAGAATCGCGTGCGCCGGTTGCCCAAACGCCTCGCGGAAGCGGCGCAGGTACTCATCGGCGAGCGGGGTCCCCATCTCCGCCATCATGTTGATGCGCGCCAGGCTGTTGGCGCGGATGACCTCGCCCATGAAGCTGGTCTGCCCGGCATAGCTCGTCTCGGTCTCGGCGAATTCCAGATACTCCCGGAATTCGCGCGGCTCGAAGTTCGTGCATACGCTGCCATCCGGGTGGAGCACGTGCAGCTGCGAGCCGTAGAAGCTGGGGCAGCACCCGGCAATCGCCGTGATGTAGCTGGCGGGCGCGTCATCGCCCCAGGTTCCCAGACGCTCGCTCAGCGCCAGCGAGCTCTCCCAGTAATAATCGAAGAGCGCGCATGCCACCGGCAGCGCAGCTTCCAGTTCGGCGTGCATCGCGGCGGCATCTGCCTCTTTGATGCCGGTCGTCACCCCGCCGATGACGGCTTTGACCGGGTGAATGAACTGCCCGCCCGCCAGCGCAATCAGATGCGTCCCAGCTTGCCGCACTTGCAGCGCCCGGGTGGCGACGCTCGTGAACTCGTTCACGTCGCCATCTTGTTCGGGCACATGGAAGATGCTGGCGACGCCCAGTCTATCGGGCATCGTGAAGATGAAGAGCGAGGTCGCCTGGTTCTGCAGCAGCTGTCCCAACATCAGCAGCTCGCGGATTTTGATGGCGAGGTTCGGTGGGGTGACGCCGTAAATGTCTTCGAGCGCTTTGACCGAAGCCACATGGTGCGCGGTCGAGCAGACACCGCAGATACGCGGGGTAATGACCGGCATCTGTTCGGCGGGAGCGCCCAGCACCAGGTATTGAAAGCCGCGGAATTCCGTCGCCTGGAAGTGCGCGGAGATAACCTCACCGCCCTGGACTTCGATCTCCACGCGGGCGTGACCTTCGATACGGCTGAGTGGAAAGGTTAGCGTTGTCATCTCACAGCACCTTTTCCTTCGCGCGCGGCTGACCTTCACCGTAGGCTGTACCCAGCCCGGCTGTACCCAGCCCGGCTGCACCCAGCCCGTAGTCTGAGAACTGGAACAGGAACAGCGCCATCTGTGGGCTGCGCAAGCCCGCGGCGACTTCCTCCGGCGGGATATCCGTCATCGCCGCAAAGACTTTCTCGATGCTGCTGAACCAGGCGCTCGATTCCTTCTCGATGAAGGTATCTGAGGGACCCCGGCAGCCCACGCAGGGATGCCCGGCGCGGGTGCAGGGCGCGCCGCAGCCCCCGCGCGTCGAGGAACCGATGCAGAGGTAGCCCTGGTTGATGAGGCAGATTTCCTCATCCACCTCGCCCTGCTGGAAGCCCAGCAGGTGCTGCGGGCGCAGCTCCTTGAGCTTGCGGCGCCCACAATCCTGGCACACCGTCTTCGCCGGTTTGAAGTTGGGGTCCTGCTCCAGCAGCGCCATGAAGAGCCGTGGAGTAGGGGGGCAACCCGGCAGGTAGCGGTCCACCTTCACAAAGGCGTCGATGGGGTGCGATTTGGGCAACATGCGGGGCACATGATGGCGTTCCGCGTGCGCGAGGAATATCTGTCTGACTTCATCGCGGTCCCCCAGATGGGCAACGCCCCCGGAGATAGCGCAGGTGCCCACGGCGACCACCTCTCCGGCGCGCGGA
>JAKJAC010000159.1 GCA_022707705.1 Chloroflexota bacterium | reverse complement strand
GAGGGGGCCTTTGTGGTGCCCGCCGGGGCGCGCCTGGTCCTGGTGGAGGGGCTGTATTTGCTGCACCAGGACGATGATTGGGCAGAAGTGGCGGCGTGCTTCGATGAGCGATGGTTCTTGGATACGCCGGTGGAGACGTCTTTGGAGCGGCTTGCGCAGCGCCACATGCAGGTTTGGGATTGGACACGCGAGCAAGCAGATCACCGCATCGCGACGAACGACCGGCTCAATGCGGAAACGGTGTTGAGGAGCCGTGAGGCGGCGGATTGGGTGGTGCAGTCCTGGAAACCGGGGAACCTCGAAGCGTAGGATATAGGTATCGAGCCGTGTATTTTGGTCAGCGTGGAGCGGATTCTATCCGCTCCACGCTGATTGTTTGTGGCCAGGTCACGCGTGTTCATCCAAAACGCGGCGGATGGTCTTTGCCAGCGTATCCACATCGAAGGGTTTGCGGATGACATCGCGGAAACCTGTCGCCCGGAGGGTTTCGACGTTCTCGGAAGTGGTGTGCCCGGTCATCACCAGCGCCGGGAGGTGTGAGCCGGCTTCGCGAAGGTTTTGGAGCAACACCTTGCCACCCATTTCTGGCATCACGAGGTCGGTGATGAGCAGCGAGATGGGACCTGCGGTTTGGAGGAGTTCCAGCGCTTCGCGCCCATTCCCCGCCACAATTACCCGGTAACCCAAGTCCGTGAGCATGTTTTGGCTCGCCTCGCGCAGATGGCTATTGTCTTCGACCAGTAACAGTGTTTCGCCTCGCCCAAGGGGGATGCGCGGCGCAGCAATGGCCTCCGATTCCAGCTCTCCGGCAGCTGCGGGCAGGTAAATGCGAAAAGTGGTGCCCTGATCGAGCGTTGAGATTACGTCAATGTAGCCAGAGTGGAGTTGGACAATGCCGTAGACCTGTGCCAAGCCTAAGCCGGTGCCTTTGCCCTCTTCTTTGGTGGTGAAGAAGGGCTGGAAGAGTTGCGCCTGCACCTCGGGAGACATGCCAGAGCCGGTATCTGTAACGCTCAGGCAAATCCAGGCGGGTGGGGCGAGGGTCTCCGCCATTGCAGGTACAGGGGGAGGAAGTCCGGGACCGGCAGGGATGCGCGTCAGACCGATGTGGAGTTCGCCGCCTTGCGGCATGGCATCGCGGGCGTTGAGCGCCAGATTGGTGAGCGCTTGCTGGAGGCGTCCGGCATCTCCTGCTACTACCTGGGATCCTGCCCCTACATTCAGGGTGATGTGGATGTTTTCTGGAAGAGTGCGCTGGAGGACGGCAATGACGCTGCCGACAAAGCCGACCAGGTCAAGCGGACGGCGGTCGAGCTCGGTGCGACGGCTGAAATCAAGGATTTGCTCTACGAGGTCGGCGGCTTTGTTGGTCTCACCGGCGATGATGGAGAGGTAGCGATTTAGCGCAGGGGGGAGATTGGGTTGGCGCTGTCCCAGGTGGGCATAAAGGGTAATCGTGGTGAGCAGGTTGCGGAAATCATGCGCGATACCAGCGGCTAATTGCCCAATGGCGGCAAGCTGTTCCTGCCGCCGCAACTGGGTTTCCAGGGTTCTGCGTTCGGTGATATCTGCCAGGAACCCTTCGACAAAAACCAGCTCCGCGCCATCGTAGATTCCGGCGCCCCATTCCTCCACCCAGCGCCAGGACCCATTGTTATGGCGCAGGCGGTAGAGAAGATGGAAGGCGCGCTGGCAGGCGAGAGCGTCTTTGACGGTCTGGGTGACTGCGGCAGCATCGTCGGGGTGGGTGAGCGCCATCAGGCTGTTGGGGCAATCCAGGAAAACGCCGCGCGGGTAGCCGGTGAGGGTTTCGACAGCCTGGTTCAGGTAGAGAATAGACCCATCGCTGCCCTGGAGGTAAACCGCACCCGGAATGTTCTCAGCAAGGGCGCGGAAACGCGTCTCGCTTTCGCGGAGCTGTTTTTCTGTTTGTGCACGGCGGGCATTGGCAAACGCTTGCGCCAGCTGGTCGGCGATGGCACCGGCAAAGGTGATTTCGTCAGCCTGCCACTGGTGTTTTTCGCCGGTGTGTTCGATTGAGATGACGCCCGCAAGCTCACCAGAGAGCCGCAGGGCGGCATCCAGCACGGAGACGACGCCTGTGGATTGATAGTATGTCGCGGTGAATTCGCGAGTGCGCGGGTCGGCGCAGGCGTCATAAGCATCAATGGCGCGCCCTTGCCGCAGCGTGGCAAAGTAGGTAGGGTAGTTTGCGGCTGCCAGTACCTCGCCAGATTGATGACTTCCTTCATCGCGGAGATAGAGGTCGTAGCAGCGGAGCTCGGAGCCTGCCTTTTCGAGCAACCACACTCCCGCCCGTGATACCTCGAACGTTGTGGCAACGGTTTCGGTCAGAAAGCGGGAAGCCGCTGCCACATCCCCATTGACAAAGGCGGGATGTAATGACAGCGCCACCACGGTGGCTTGTTGACGTTGACCACGTTCAAGCTGCAGTTGCTGCGCCCGTTGCGCTTGCTTTCGTTCGCTGATATCGCGTAAGATACCCTGAGTGGCTACCCGGTCGTGGTAGGCGATGGTGGAAACTGAGGCTTCGACCTCGATTTCCTGCCCGGCGCGGTTGAGGGCGGTAAATTCATAGCGGGTCGGAGCGGCCTGTCCCGCCGCTAACGCGCGCTGCCGTTCCTCGATCAGGGCGCGGCTTTGCGGCGCCACCAGCGATCTGACGTCGAAGTCCGGGGCGCGGATGTCATCATTCGTGACTCCGAGCAGTTCTTCAAAACGGCGATTGACCAGCTCAAAGCGATTACCATGGAGCAGATAGATAGCGTCGCTGGATTGTTCAATCAGTGAGCGGTAGCGCGCCTCGCTGGCGCGCAGATTGTCCTCGGCGCGCTTGCGTTCGACGACATTGGCAATGATGCGAGACATGGAGAGGATGATGGCGGTATCCTCTGGGGGCCATTCTCGATGATAATCGCATTGGTCAAAGCCGATAAAGCCGAAATACTGACCCGCAACGAAGAGCGGCGCCACCCAGATCGAGAGAACTTGCTGTTCGCGCAGGACTTCTCGCGCCCCCAAATCCGGCACATCCTCGATATCAGAGAAGCAAATGGTTTGGCGCGCCAGGAGGGTTTCCATCCACCAGGGGACGAGGTCGCCAGGCACGTTTTGCAGGGTTGCTTTCTGAGAGGAGATGCCGGGAGCGCACCACTCAATGGTGTTGTCTATGGTGTTGGTTTCGTGGCGATGCTCAAAGACGTAGGCGCGACTCACGGCTAAGGTCTGCCCAATGGCGGTCATGGCTGTATCAAGGAAGGTGGGTAGATTATCCACATTGATTGCCATGGCAGCGAGCGCAGAGAGCAGTTGCTCGTAGAGCAGGCGACGCTGGCGGGTTAGCTCGGCTTGCCGTCGCGCGGTGATATCGCGCGACACGCCCAGTATCTCTCGGGGTTTGCCGGCAGCATCACGCAAAAAGGTGATGGTCGTCTCGGTCCATACGGTGCTGCCATCTTTGCGTATAAGTTCCAGCTCCAGTGCGCGCGACCTGAAGGGGTCAGATTCCGGCGATTGCTCCAGGGTGTGTGCTTGCTGGAAAGTTGCGAGCGCGAGATTCAGTGAATCCGGTGCGAGTATTTCGACCAGAGGCTGCGCTGCCGCTTCCTGCGCCTCGTAGCCACGCAGGCGTTTGACTGCCGGGCTGACGTAGGTAAAGCGCAGGTTCATGTCCACGGTCCAGATGACGTCGGTGGTGTTCTCGGCGAGCAAGCGGTAGCGCCCTTCGTTTTCACGCAGCGCTTCTTCAGCCTTTTTGCGGGCGCTGATGTCGTGGACTGCTACCAGAATGCCCCAAGGCTTCCCTTCGGCATTGCACAGGGGCGTCAGTGCGGTCTCGGTCCACAAGGTGCCGCCATCCTTGTGAGTCAGTTCTAGCTCGAGGGTGCGCGTGCTGGGAGCACTGCCTGGTGACTGTTGCAGAAATGTCTGTAGTTCCGAGAATGCCTTGAGAGCAGCTTGCAGAGAGGTGGGAGTCAGCGCCGCATACAGCGGTTGCGCCAGCGCTTCTTCGACCTCATAGCCGCGGAGGCGTTTGACGGCGGGGCTGACATAGGTAATGTTCAGGTCCATATCCAGGGTCAGGATGACGTCGGTGGTGTTCTCGGCGAGCAGGCGGTAACGTTGCTCGCTTTCCCGAAGAGCGGCTTCGGCGCGTTTGCGATCGGTAATATCGCGCAGGTGTTCGATCACCATGAGCAATTCGCCCGCCTCATCCAAGACGGGGTAGGCGCGGACATCTAACCAAAGGTTCCGATCCTCTAGATGTTTTTCCACCCGGGCGGGTTTAAGTGTCTTATAAACTTCGCGGGTAGCGCAGAAAGTGCATGGTTCAGTCCGTCCGATTACCTCGAAGCACTTTTTCCCGGTTACCTGGTCGGGGGACAGATGGAAGAATTCGTAACCGGCGCGATTGTAGTGGAGGATGCCATGCCGGGAATCCTGAATGCCCAGTATGTCGGGAATGGCGTCGAAGAGTGATTCGAACATGAGGGAGGTCTGCCGGTAGCGAGCTTCGTTGGCGCGCAATTCGGCTTCGACCTGGTCGCAGTTGAGATGTGCGTGTTGCGCCGCGTTGGCTTGTGCCTGCCGGAGCTGTGTTTCGAGTTCGGCTATGCGCCGTTGCAATGACTCGGTTGATTCTAAATCTTGGATCCCATTCAGAGTGTTTTCGATCTCTGATTGCATTATCAGGGTCTCCTCTCGAAAGCAGTTGGAAGCTTACCGATGGTAGTGTGATGGAAGTTCTTAGCGAAAATCGGGGCGCAGCCAAAGCGTGAAAGTGCTCCCTTGCCCATAAGTGCTTTCCACGCTGATATGCCCACCATGTGCTTCGACAATCTTTTGAGCAATGCTCAATCCCAACCCTGCGCCGGCAGTATGCCCGGCATCGTTCAGACGGCCCCGGAAAAAGCGCTCGAACAGCCGCGGCAGTTCTTCTGGAGGAATGCCGGGACCGGTATCTTGCACCGCAATGGATACCCATCGATCACCATTCCTGGAATCATCTTGTAGCTTGATGGTGACTTGCCCGCCCAGGGGCGTGAAGGCGATGGCATTTTCGACCAGCTCGCTGATGGCTTGCGCCAGGCGGCGTGAATCGCCCAACACGGAAGGCAGAGGTGGGAATGGCATGGCTTCCACGTTGACACCAGCGGTAAGCGCCTGATTTTGGTGTCCTTCTAGCACTCCGGTGATGATATCCGGCAAGGATACCGGCGCCCAAATTTCGACCCCTTTACCGCTATCAAGGGCTGAGATCTCCAGGGTGTCTTGCACCAGTTGGGTCAGCCAGTTGATCGAGGTTGCCATGGCTTGCAGCTGCCGCTGCTGGTGTTCTGCAGGTTGGGTGCTTTGAAGCACGTGAAGATTGGCTTTCAACGCTGTGAGCGGGGTGCGGAACTGGTGCGAAACGTTAGCGATGAACTGGCTACGAGCGCGGTCCAGGTCTTTTGCCTGGCTGATATCGCGATGGGTGAAGACATGCCCGCTAACCTGTTGGACATCATCGAGGACCGGAGCAATCGTGAGCGCTGCATCATAGTATCTGCCATCCCTGCGTTGGATGCGCACTTCCCCCTGCCAGGGTCTCCCCTGGAGCAGCGATGGTGTAAGCGGCTGCAGGCGCGGTGTGATATCTAGCAGCGAGTCCAGGGTATGTAGCTCCTGTTGCAGGAGTTCGGCGGCTTGATAGCCCGTCAACGTGGTCAGGCTGGGGTTGACATAGCGAATGCGCTGCCCCGCATCGGTCATGAAGATGGCATCGCCCACGCTGCGCAAGATGGCATTCAGCTGTGCGTATTGCTCTTGCATTTCGGAGGTGCGCATAGCCACGAGCTCTTCAAGGTGCTCGCGATAACGGGTCAGTGCGGCTTCGTTTTGTTTGCGTTCGGTGATATCGCGCACAATGGATAGCACTAGATTCCGTCTGGCGTATTGGATGACCCCGGTGGATATCTCGACCGGGAAAATCTCGCCATTCCTGCGTTTATGGCTTGCTTCGATGGTGAAGGTTGCCATTCCCGCCATTGGCGCAAGATGTCCGCTGCGGGATTGGTGGGCACGGCTGGATGCAGGTCGAAGACGTTCATCTGCAGCAATTCTTCTCTAGCGTATCCGGACTGCAGACAGGCAATGTGGTTGACATCGAGCAGGGCGCCATCCAGGTCATGCATATAGATGCCCTCGACGGACTGGTCGAAGACGGCGCGGTAGCGTTCCTCGCTTTGCTGGAGCGCTTCCTCAGCCTGTTTCTGGTCGGTAATGTCGGAGAGCATCACTGCGAGACGCTCTGGTTCTGGCAAGTATGCCGAAATCTCAAACCAACGCTGCGTTGCCGGACTAAAGGTTTGAAAACTAACGGGACCGCTGGTCAGTATGGCTTCGTCAAAGCGCTCCAACCAGACAGATTCTGTGGGCGGCAGCAGATTGTGGGCAGTGCGCCCGAGCACGCTCTCTGCCGGCACCTGAAAGATTTTCCAGAGAGCGGAATTGGTTTCCAATACCCGGTAGTCGGCAGGCATGCTCTTTTCGTCGCGGATGACCTCGAGGAGAGCAAAGCCGGTGCTGAGATTCTGAAACAGCAGGCGGTACTTTTGTTCGTTGATTGCCAGCTGCCGGGTCATGGCGATGCGTGAAAGCGCGAGGAAGCTCTGGTAGACCATGGATTCGATGAGATGGGAGGGCAATTCAATACCGGGCTGACGGGTGATGAGCGCGACATTGCCCCACAGGGTGCCATGTCCGACGATGCCAATGGTGTAGACATCGTGAAGGCTGAAGAGTTTTTCGGCGATTTTGCCTACGGTTTGTGGCACGGCGTCGTCGAGCAGCGCACAGAAACCTTCAGACAGATACAACAGGCGCAGTTGATAGAAACGCTCTTGCAGGTGTGTGGCAATGGGTGCACTTCTGCCAACGATTTTGAAGCCGAAGAGTTTCTCTGCTTGCTCGAATAGTGTGCCCTCCAAACCGAGCAATTGACGGGTGACCAGGTGTTGTTGGTCGGGTGTTGTTTCATTGATGACGATGATGGTGTTCGGTGCGACCTGGGTGAGGGTTGCGCCAAGCTGCGCAAAGACCTGTTCGGGGTGGTCACAATCCAAGAGGGCGATGCCCATCTCGGACAGGCGTTGGCTTTCTTCGGTCTGCCGGTTTTGCACTGTCTGTGCCTGGGTGCGGGCGAGCGTCAGCGCGTGCATCAGCTCTGCCATGATCAGGGTGCTAAAGGAAGCCACGGCAATGGTATTGAGGGAGGCAGCGAAATTCGCGGAGACTTTGTGGGTGGACCAGACACTGGCAATGATAAGAGCGATGCTCAGCGTCCAGTAGACCCGTCGCTTGTAGAAGAGCGCCGATAGCACGCACGGGATGATGAAGAGGAATAGCAGGCTATCTATGAGCCTGAAGCGAACGATGAGCCAGCTGGTCAAAGCCAGCGCAAGGATATAGCCAGGTATTACCAGCCAGGCCGGCGGTCGCTTGAGGCTTCCCATGAGCACTCTCCCTTGATTCGTGGCAACTATAACTATTTACGGTATTAAAGTTATTGTACTCTAAAAACTTGATTGGGAAACTGGTTTTGCGAAGCAGGCGCTTTTTAGAACCGGTGTGCGGGATTGATGCGGCTATGCCTCAGCGACTGGTTGTTGTTGGTTCTCCTCGATGCGCATGATGGGCCGAACGAAGAAAGCGAGTAAGGTCACCAGGATGCAGGCGATGCCGCCGCCGACGTACCAGGTACGCATGCCGAGCGCATCGGAGAGCGGTCCGGCAATCAACAGGCTCAAGGGCATCATCGCGGTTGCGCCCGCTCTGATGAGCGACAGGACGCGCCCTTGCATATCGGGCTGGATGGTTGATTGGAAGATGGCAGTAAGGGGTCCGTTGGCGATGACGGATGAGACGCCAATCCACAGATAAGCCAGGTACAGCAAGCGCAAGCCCTGAGCGGGCAGCAATCCCGTGACCAGAATTCCGATGCCTAAGCCGATCACTCCGGTCAAGGAGGTGATAATCTTGCGGCGGAATCCACCCCAGGCGCTCAGCAGGATACCTCCGAGAATGGTGCCGACCCCCAGGAGAGTTTCTGCCCAAGCGAGTTCGGAGGGACCGCCGTGCAGTTCGCGGGTAATCAGCAAGGGGAGCAGCGAGCTGGCAGGAACGAGCAGAAAATTCAACATCATTGCCAGCAAAATCAGCCCCAGTAAGCCGGGCCAATGGCGAACGTAGCCGAACCCGGCACCCAAATCTTGCCAATAGGAGGTTTTTATCTCGGCGCCGCTTGCCTGCGCTGCTTGCCGGGGTGGGTTGGGGATGGCAACGAAGGCGAGTGGAATGATTGCTACCAGCGCGGTCGCGATGTCAATCGCCAGGATACCGGCTGTGGGCAACCGGCTCACCAGAAGCGCACCAAGGGGTGGGGCGAGGATGTTGATAATGCCGTCCAGTGTTTGGTTCATCCCCGCCAGGCGTGTCAAAAATGACTGGGGAACCATCAGGCTTGTGGAGGCCATCATGGCGGGGGCGTGGAAGGCGCTGCCGAGTGACCGGATTGCCAGAATGACATAGACGTGCACGGGCTGAGCTCGCCCCAGGGCAAAGAGCAGCAGCAGCCCCAAAGTCGCCAGTGCAATGGAGGCATCGGCGAAAATCATGATCAGACGGCGGTTCCAGCGGTCCACCAGCGCACCGGCGAAGGGACCTAAAATGATGTTGGGCAGGAGCGCTACGAGCGATGCGGTAGCTAATACGGTTGCCGAACCGGTCTGACTGGTCAACCACCACACGAGGGCAAATTGCACCAGCGCGGAGCCAACCAACGAGATTGCCTGGCCGCCCCAGAGTGTGAAAAATTTCGCCGCCCAGCGGTTCGATTGCGGTGCGGTTTTAGGTGCGTTGGAGACTGAAAGAGGTTGTTGTTCCATCAGATTGGCTCCTGGTTGTGGTCCTCCACACCGGAAGCGAGAAGCGTTTCGGGTTTACTGAAGGCTTCTGGCGCTGAATCCGGGTGGGGGGCTGCGCCTGCGGGCTGCCGGTGGCGCAGTTCTCCAATGGTCAGTAATAGCACAGCGGCAAGAATCAAGCCACCGCCCAATAGTGACGTGGCGCTCAGGGTTTCGTGGAGCAACCAGCTTGCCAGCAGCACCGTAATCACAGGCTCAAGCGTCGAGAGCATGGCCGCATTGGTCGGACCGATGCGTTGCAGTCCGGCAAGGAAGGTTACGACCGCAATCAGGGTTGCTATAAGGACCATCGCGAAAATGGCCATCCAACCGCGAGTTGTGGAGGGGAATTGAGGACCGTTGATGAGCATGAGGCTGCCGGCGCTTAGTCCAGCTGCGGCGAAGATGACTGCTGAAGACTGGAGGCTCGATGTTTTGCGCAAGACGTTGGCGCCGATGACAATGTAAACCGAGTAGATGGCTGCTGCAGTGATGGCTAACGCGATGCCGAGGACTTGCCCCTGCAGAGGACCGGCGGTGAGGGCGACGCCAATGACGGCTATGATCAATGCTCCACCTTTGATACGGGTGAAAGGTTCGTGCAGCAGGAGGACCGCCAGCAACGCCACGAAAACGGGATAGAGGTAGAGGAGCAAGGATACCAATCCCGCGGAGGCGTAGCGAAGCGCCGTAAAGAAGGCGAATGACTGCCCGATGTAACCCAGAGCACCCATGCCCACGAGTCGCCAAAAGACCGGACCGCGCGGCAGACGCTCACGCCGGATGGTGAGCCAGAGCGCCATCAGCGCAGCGGCGAGGGTGAAGCGCAGAAAGAGGATGGTGAGCGCATCCATGCCGTCGGCATAGGCGTAGCGCCCCAAAATGGGGAGCGCGCCGAAAGCAGCAGCGGAGAGAATGACCAGCGCGATACCGAGTAAGCTGTCCATGACACCCTGTTGGTACTGGAATGTTCAGAGTAATTGTACTCCAAGTTTGAAACCAGGCAGATTGAGAAAGCCCAGCAATTCCCAATATGAGGCCTTTGCCGTAACTGTTCAACGTTCCCCCGCTTGCACCAACCAGAGGGACCAAAGCTGCGATGGCGAGTTGCGCCTGGCGGTGGCAGGCATGTCACCTTGCGGTGACATGCTTGCCGA
>JAKJAC010000158.1:5157-10122 GCA_022707705.1 Chloroflexota bacterium | reverse complement strand
CACTCCGGCATATCATACAGGGCGGTCGGCTCAGTCAAGCGACATTGCACGACCAGTTCCGCCACGAGACCGTGGCCCATGTCCGCTTGTTCCGCAATGGGACAATGCCGATCAACAATCTCGCGCAGGCCCAGCTTACGCAATACGGGGGTCGTCAATACCAAAGGCCCGATCGTGCACGTTTCAAATTCAACATCATCTAGGTTGGTTAGCATGGTGACACCTCAGCTATGCTATGGGTGTCACTATCTTACCATTGTAAACCCTGTTAGAGAAGTACGGAATACAAGTAGAAATCGGGCACATCTGTGCTCAAAGATTCTATTGGCAGATTAGGTAACCGACCGGCATCCCGCAACACTTCAGCAATCTCTGGGTCAAGGGACGCTACCGTCTTGAACACTAGGTCGGGTGCATTATCGTGAGCCAATCGCAAGCCATTCTCATCAAGTAGAATGGCATACGACCCCTTACCTGCGCTGCCGCGCATTTCAGCAACCAACTGCTGCAGAAAGCCTACGCTGTAGCGCACCCGCAATACCCCAGTAATCATACCGGCATCGTTGCGAATAGGAGCACTGAAGTGGAAATAGACACCGCCGACACGCTCGGCAAAGCGCACCGGAGAGAGATAGGGCAAACCAGTTTCCATTGAACGACGGAAGTAATCCGTCTCAGATTCATCTTGACCGATGTAGGGAAGCGAGGTATCGGCGATATTGCGCCCCTCGTAATTCAGAATCCCATAAGATTCAATATGAAAGAGGTCCTTTCGCCGCAGGGTGTTGAGCACCTCAAGTATTGAAGTATTCTGCAACGCCACAGTTTGTTCTTCGGGACTAAGTGCCACAAACTCAGAGATCTCCGGAAGCAAGGCTTCGGCGCGAACTGTGCCCAGATTGGTGCTGAGGAAAGCATCAATACTGGTGGCAGTGCGCAACGCAGCTGCAAAAAGCGTCTGGTTAGATTCCCCCAACAATGCCTTGCGCGTTGAATGCGTGTAGAGCAGCACCAACGCCAGTATAGCGGCAAACATCACCCCCAAAAATGCCATGGCAATCTTGGTGCGGAGCTGATAAGGACCACGCAAGGGAGGGGTATGGGTCACTCGCCAAGCACCCCCTCAGCCGCCTGTTGCGCCTCAGTCATGAGTTCCTGAATTGGCCGTTCTGTGGTGAGCACCTGGAGCAGCAGCTCATTATAAATGCGCCAGAGTTCCTGCGGTTGATTCTGCCACTGCGGTAATACCGCTAAGTTGGGATTATTGAGCAGCTCATGGATGAAAGTCTGCATCGCAGGATCAACTGTCGGGTACAGCGCTTCGAGCGCCGGACGTGTTGTTGGCAAGCGTCCCAGAGCCGGATACACCAATGCCTGTACGTCATCGCGCGCCAAAAACTTGAGCCACTCCACAGCAATATCGGGGTGTTGGCTCTGTTTCAACACTGCGTAGATCACATTACCGACCACCAGAGTAGCTTCTTGACCGCCAGCAGGATATGGAACTGGCGAATAGCGGCAGTCTTCACAGCCAGTTTCGAGCGCCCATCGCGGGTGCCAGCTACCCGCAATCTGATAGGCAGATAATCCCCGAAACAGTTGCTCATAGACCTGCCCTTCGTCAGGGTTGAAGGCGAGTCCAGGGGGAGTATAACGGTAAATCTCCCGTAAAAACTCCAGGGCAGGGATTGCTTTTGGATTGTCGAAATAAGGACGAGTGCAATCATCTACACAGATATCCGCGCCCGCTTGCGCCATCAACACGCCAACACGGAGCGCGCTCCCCACAGAAGTCTCCACGGGTCCCTGAAGGGTGTAGCCGTAGTACGCGCCCTTCCCTTGCGCTGTAATGCTGCGGGCTTCCGCCAACAGTTCCTCCCAAGTCTCTGGAGGACGATCACAATCCAGACCAGCTGCCGTCACAACCTTGCAATTGCGCTCGAAGCCCAAAACACCCGTGAAAGCCGGCAAACCGTAGATGTGACCATCCTGTAAAACCGCCTGATAGGTACCCGGCAGCAGCTCGGCGTAAATATCCGCCACCTGCGCATCTATCGCCACCAACCCACCAACATTGATAAAGGGCTTGAAGAAGTTCTCGCCCACCACAATATCCGGAGCGGTGCCCGCCAATAACGCATTGAACAGATTTTGCCGCAAGGCTTCGTCCCAACCATGAAATTCCAGCTGCACTTTGACACCTGGATGCTCTTTTTCGAACTGCTCAACAATGTAGCGACCATATCGCCCCTGTCCCTCGGGATCAGAGGTCATGGTCTCCATCGTCCAGTATTCCGCCCAGACGACCAGTTCCACAGGTTCCTCTGTGGATGCAGGCGTAACTGGTGAAACCGGCGTAGCGTCAGGTGGGTTTTGCGGCGTGGGACTGGTACAAGCAACAAGCAAGAACAGCAGGCATAATCCAATTACACGATTATGGGTGCGCATGGAACTCTCCTATGGTCGAACGCAAGCATGTGCACTTCAAACTAGCACGATCACACAACCGGGATGCCCTATCGGGTTTCGAGAGCTAATCGCCCTGTCGTGGCATATCGCGACTCGTAATGACTTTGATTCCCTCACCGAAAACGTCTTCCAGCACCACCTGATTCATCACCACTGGCGCCTCAAGCTCGATCTCACGCAGCTGAACCAACAACTCAAAGATGCGAGGCTTGGGCACAGGCGCAGCAGTGTACACCGGCACAAGAGGATGAATACCGCCTCGAACACGCACGGTGCTTGCCACCATCCGGCGCGGATCAGTCAGTTCGCGTTTGATATATTCAGGACCGCGCTTACAAGTGTTCCCTTCCACGCTAAGCAGGGTCTCTCCCTCGCGGGTCACTTCCAATGTACAGCCCATCGGGCATGTGATACAGATCATCTTCTCAATGATAGGCATAGTTTTCTACCTCGTTGATAAGTCAGAAACTGGGTCTGCGCTCCCGTGCACAACAGGTTGAGCAGTCACAAGCTACTTTGGCACCACGCTGACTCTGAGTTCTTTTGCCTTTCGAACGGCTTCATAATCCTTACCCTTGAGTGTAAGACTCACCATCTCACCCGGACGAGCATAACGCTCGACTTTTCGGGCAATCAATGTGTCACCGTCGGTCACTTGCACGGTAACGGGTTGCTCCAACGGGCGCGTGACGCGCATTTGCAGCATGATGCTATCCTGCGTCAGTATCTCGGGATCAAGCCGATGTGGCACAACGTAGCGCACATTGTCACCCGCCTTTGTCGGCACATACATCGGTTCCAGGTTACAGCAACCAGTTGCGTACATCGCGGCGCGTTTGCCGGCAGTTCTTCCAGCCTGAGTCACCCAGTCTACGAGATCGTAGACATGAACCACATTACCGGCGGCAAAGATGCCGGGGACGCTGGTGAGGAAACCATCGTCCACGATGGGACCCGCAGTAACGGGATCAAGGTTGACGCCGGCTTTTTTGGAAAGTTCATTCTCAGGTATCAGCCCCACAGAAAGCAGCAGCGTATCACAAGGAATGACTTCCTCCGTACCAGGGATGAACTGCCATTTGTCATCTACGGCGACCGCTTCTATTGCTTCTACGCGCTCCTTACCGATAATGCGCTTTACGGTGTGCTGAAGCTGCAACGTGATATCGAAATCCAACAAGCACTGAACGTAGTTACGGCTCAAGCCGCTAAGATACGGCATCACTTCCAACACCCGCTCCACTTTAGCGCCCTCAAAGGTAAGACGGCGTGCCATGATCATGCCGATATCTCCCGAACCAAGGATGACAAAACGACTACCAGGCATATACCCTTCAACATTGACCCAACGCTGCGCCGTCCCTGCAGTAAAGACGCCTGCCGGGCGGGGACCCGGGATACGTATCTGTGCCCGGGTTCTCTCGCGACAGCCCATCGAGAGCACAATCGCTTTGGCAGTGAGCTCCTTGAATCCCGTACGCGCGCCGGTGGTGTAGACTTTGCGCTCTGGCGTCACATCCAATACAATGGTATCGAGCAAATAATCGATTCCTACCGTCTGCGCCTCATTGATAAAGCGTTGAGCGTAGCTAGGACCGGGTAAGTCCTCTTTGAAGGTTTCAACACCAAAACCGTTATGAATGCACTGCAGCAAAATGCCCCCGAGCTCAAGATCCCGGTCAATCATCAATACATCATCTGCGCCGTTTTTCTTGGCTTCGATAGCCGCAGCCAATCCGCCCGGTCCCGCGCCAATGACAATCACGTCGTAATGAGTTTTGAGAGTCTGGACCATAGAATACCCTTTCGTGAACAGTAATATGCAGCACGTAAACAGCCTATGCTGCTTCCTTCGTGTGGCGATACAGGAACTCCGATCCTGCACCTTTCTTGCTAATTTCCAACTCATCTTTGCCCAGCTCGCGTGCGAGAATCTCTACGACGCGGGGCATATCGAAACCACCGAGGCAACGCCCGGTACCCAACCAGGTGCGGCGCTTGATAGCGTCATAGGTGGTCGCGGGAATAGGCGCGTGAATTTCGGCGACAATCTCACCCTCAGTGACATATTCACAACGGCAGATGATACGCCCGTAACGTGAATCCTGAGCCACTAATGCCGCCTGTTCTTCCCGGGAAAGGTGTCGGAAAACAGGTCTCCCAGGACGAATAGGGTTCCAATCGCCCTTTTCAGACAACGCTTCACCCGCACCGCGCAACAATTCCACCACCCGCTCACCAATAGCAGGGGCAGCTGTGAGCGCCGGAGATTCCATACCACCCAGGTTCACCAATCCGCCCACTTCTACCGGAATCTCAATGATGAAATCATGGTTGTAAGCCACAGCAGGGTTGGCGCAGGGCGCATTGCCGCCAGGACGCAATCCAGCAAAGACGGCAATCACGTCACGCTGCTTCAATCCTGGCACTAGCTTGAGTGCACCGGTCCAGATTTCCGCCATGCCGGCGGGCGTCACATCCACATCGGTTTTGTCA
>JAKJAC010000158.1:0-5147 GCA_022707705.1 Chloroflexota bacterium | reverse complement strand
CGAGGTTTTCCGCATTGGGACCAACGAGCGTATTACCGTGCAGGGTTGTTGTCACCAGAATGCCCTTGCTGATAACAGTGGGCACCGGGAAAAGCACGTTCTTGATCTCTACCTGATTGCGGTCCATAACAAAGTACTCACCGCGTCGAGGTGTAATGCGGAAGTCCGGACGCACACCAGCCTTGTGCATCACCTCATCAGCGAATAAGCCGGCAGCGTTGATGACCCAGCGAGCGTAGAACTCGCCCTGATTGGTCGTGATGCCGATGATGCGCTTCTCGCCCTCTGAACTGCAGCCTGCAGTCCAGGCAAAAATGAAATCAAGGAACTCCGTGTTAAGCCGCAACTCCACACCATTCATCACAGCATTTTCCGCGGCGGCGATGGTTGCTCCCCAGGGGTCCACAATCGCACCCGAAGGAACGTAAAGCGCACCACTTACCTCAGGGTTGATCTGCGATTCACGCTGGCGCATTTCCTCCCCACTGATGATTTCAGCAGGGACGCCGTTTTGTTGTGCGCGCTCAAGGAGCTGCTCCAGTCTAGCATATTCATCCGCACCGATGGCAACGACATAGGCTCCTGTTTGTCCAAAAGCGAAGTGCAGCTCTTCTGAAAGCCGGTCCCACATCGGATTGGCTTTCACGTTCATCTCAGCCTTGAGCGAGCCTGGGATGGCATCATGCCCGGCGTGAATAAGGGCTGAATTCGCCGCAGTCGCACCAGTACAAATATCGCTGGCTTTCTCGATCCACAAAATGCGCAGGTTATAGCGCGCCAGCGTTCGGGCAATCATCGCCCCCACAATTCCAGCACCGATAATGATGATGTCATAAACGTTCTGCATAAGGTCTCCTTGATAATATCAGGGCATTATTGCTCCCCAACCACCTGCCGGAATGGGAGCGATCACACCTTATTGATTAGTCGTTTGCAGCCCCGCCAAAGTGTCCGACCATGACTCCCGTATCCTGCTCCGAAAATCGCGATCCCGAATCTATTCTTCCACCCAATCAAATGTCCGTTCGACGGCTTTCCTCCACCCTGAGATAAGCGATTCCTTCCGCTCTGCGGTCATTGCCGGTTGGAAGATATGATCCACACCCCAATTGCGCCGCAGCTCTTCGGTATCCTTCCAGAAGCCCACCGCCAATCCGGCAGCGTAAGCTGCACCCAAAGCGGTCGTTTCAGTCACCGTGGGGCGCACAACTGGCACGCCCAGAATATCCGCCTGAAACTGCATGAGCAATGTGTTGGCGACCATTCCGCCATCCACCTTGAGTGCGGTGAGCGCCACACCGGAGTCTTTTTCCATCGCCTCCAGCACATCGCGGGTCTGATATGCAGTGGACTCAAGCGCCGCACGGCAGATATGGTGCTTATTGATGTATCGCGTCAGTCCCACCATCACGCCCCGCGCGTCACTGCGCCAATAGGGCGCAAACAGGCCCGAAAATGCCGGGACGATGTACATTCCACCCGCATCGGCGACCTCACGAGCCAAACCCTCGATCTGCGGCGCACGGTCGAAAAAGCCCAGATTATCACGCAACCATTGCACCAACGCACCAGTAATGGCGATAGAGCCTTCCAGAGCATAAACAGGAGGGGTATCGCCAAATTTGTAGCCTAGAGTGGTCAGCAAGCCGCTTGCAGAGGGCACAATCTCGGTCCCAGTGTTGAGCAACATAAAGCAACCTGTCCCGTAAGTGTTTTTTGCCTCACCGGGGCTGAAACACGTTTGCCCCACCAGAGCTGCCTGTTGATCGCCCAAATCGCCGGTAACGGGGACTGCTTCACCAAAAGGACCATCCTTGAGTGTAAAGCCATAAGGGCGCGCCTCTCCAGGGGTGAGGCAGGCGCTTGAGGGGCGAATCTCCGGCAACATCGAACGTGGAATTCCCAACACCCCAAGGATTCCCTCATCCCATTGTAAGGTTTTGAGGTCCATCAGCAAGGTGCGACTGGCATTGGTCACATCAGTAATATGCGCCCCACCCTTCACCCCACCGGTGAGATGCCAAATCACCCAGGTATCGGTCGTTCCAAAGAGCGCATCGCCGCGCGCCGCAGCTTCCGCTACCGCGGGGACATTGTCCAGCAACCACTTGATCTTTGGACCCGAGAAGTATGTTGCGAGCGGCAGCCCTACTTGGGCGCGGAAACGGTCTTGTCCCAGGTCGCTCTCGCGAGCTAACGCATCACAAATACCTTTGGTGCGCGTATCCTGCCAGACAATGGCATTGTAAAGTGGCTTGCCCGTCCGCCGGTCCCAAACCACGGCAGTCTCGCGCTGATTCGTGATACCCACAGCAACAATCGCTCCACTAGGGATATTCCCCTGCGTGAGCGCTTGGCGGATGACCTGCTGCGTTTTTTCCCAGATTTCTGCGGGATCATGTTCTACCCAACCAGGCTGAGGATAGATTTGCTCATGTTCCGCATAAGCCCAAATCACCGGCTTACCACCATGATCAAATAGAATGCACCGTGTTCCGGTGGTGCCCTGATCAATCGCCGCGATGTATTTGCTCATACCGGTCTCCTGAAGTCGAAAAGTGGAAATTCTTACTTTTATTATACCCCGCGTGACAGTTTTGTCTATTCTGATCCAACTTGGGGTGCATTTCAAAACGGGTGAAAATCTAGAGAGAATCGATTTTTGGCGGCGAGGCAAAGCCTCGCCGCCAAAAAATCAGCCGAAGGCAAGGTATTTGTGACAACGAAACTGGTGTTACATCGCGAAAAACTCACAAAGGCAGGTTTGCCCCAAACAAAGCGCCCGAGGAAACATGCTTCAGGCGCGTAAACCGGCAACATTGGGAGCGGTCAATGCTTTTGAGGTATTCCACCCAAAGATAACGCTGGTGTCGCATCCGCCTCTAGAGTCGCACTATTCTGGAAAGCCACATCGTCAATGAAAAGGCTACTTATGCCATTTGCATCCGTTGAAACGCCGAATTGCAGGGTAATGACTTGGCCCGCATAAGCGCTCAAGTCCAATGCCTGCTTCACCCAAGTGCCTGTGGCATCCAATATGCACAGATTATAGGCTTTGGCAGTCGTGGCGTTTACTTTCACCCAACCCGTATCGAAGCCGCACAAAACTTCCTCTGAGCTGATCAGATGCCAGTATGCAAGATATGGCGCTGCCGGCGGCACCTGCACGCTCTGTTGCAACGTCGCTATCTCATCATTAGCTCCACCCATCCAAGCTGCCCAAATACCACCATGCGGCGGAATCATGTTCGGCTCATCGGTATTGACGATGACATCCCAACCTTTCAGGGAATATTCCGTCCATCCCGTTTGTCCTGCCTCAAAATTGCCATTCAACAACGGGAGAACTGGCGCCGCACTGACGATTTTCAGCACCAATGGGAGGAACACCGTACTTTGCACGACCACCGATTTTGTGCCCGACCAGGGGCTGTTACCACCTGCCGCAGTCGCGCGGACGCGGTAATACCACGTACCGCCAGCCATATCAACAGCATTATATTGCCGCAACGAGCCCTCGTATACCACAGTCGGTTGCGTGAAATACGGCGAGTCGCTCTCCTCTAGCCGATATCCCATCGCATCCGTTACGGAGCCCCAGGACACGGCATACGCGCCATCCCCATCAGGGTTGCTAATCGTATTCAGCGTGGGCGCACTCAAGAGCGAAGCCGTCACAACCGTCGAAACAGTGTTGCTAGGTCCACTCTCAATAGCTCCCGCCAACGTGAACACCCGGTAATACCAGCTTCCACCCGGTTGCCCGGTAACCTGGTACTGCGAGGCGGTACCGCTATAGCGCACGGTCACCGTGGAGAAAGCGCCGTTTGCCGACTGTTCAAGGCGATACCCGGTTGCCCCCGGCACATCGCTCCAATTCACCAGATAAGCATCGGCTTGGGAGGGATTGGTTATCGCCGCAAGCACTGGGGCTGGAAGTAATACCTGCGTGGAGACGCTGTTACTCCAGTCACTCTGAGTGCCACCAGCGGTGGCGCGAACGCGATAATACCAGGTGCCCACTGCCTGTCCCGAGACATTGGTCTGCGTGGCAGCGCCCGAGTAGCGCGTGACCGGTGAAGAGAAATCGGAGGCGTCGTCCTCCTGCAAAAGGTAACCGGTAGCGCCATTCACGGCGGACCAGCTCACCGTATAAGCGCCATCATTTTCGGGGTTACTGATGGGAGATAACGTTGGCGCAGATAAAGAAACACTCTGCAATGCCGCCAGAGCGTCAATGCGTCCATATCCGTAGTTCGCGTCCCAACCGGTAGGTCCCAAGTCCACAGCAGTATTCTGCATCACCTGTTGCACCTGAGCAGGGGTGAGACTCGGAGACACCGACCAAATCAGCGCTGCCATGCCCGAAACATAGGGCGTCGCCATTGAAGTGCCCTGAAGATAATCGTAGTTCTTGGAGAAGCCGTCCCCAGTCATATCCACAGTGTAGGTCGGCAGTGTGCTGTAGATGCCGCCAGGGTCGTGCAAATATGTCATAGCACCCCCGGGGGCAGCGATATCGCAGTGCGAGCCGTATTGTGAGTAGTAGGCGTAGGTGTCACTACGGTTGGTAGCAGCGACCGCCATAACATTGCTGTACGCTGCCGGGTAAGCGGTCGGGTTGGCATAAGGACATCCACCGCCCGCTGTACGGCAGTTCCCCATCGCCGCGATGACCAGGGCGCCGGCATTGGTCGCAGAAGTCACCGCGTCCTGCATGCTGGTCGAATAACCTGTCCCACCCAGGCTCAGGTTGAGCACTTTGGCGCCGTGTGTGGAAGCCCAGTTGATAGCGCTGATGATATCGGAACTGCTGCCGGAGCCGTCTGCACCCAAAACCCGGACGGGCATAATCCGGGCGCCCCAGGACATCCCCGCCACACCCACGCCGCGGCGGCAATACCTGCCACATGCGTGCCGTGCCCATTGAGGTCGTGAGGATTGGAATCGTCATCCACAAAATCGTAGCCCGCAACGATTTTCGCCGCCAGGTCAGGATGCGTCTCATCAATGCCGGTATCGATGACAGCGATGGTCACCGTATTGCTCCCCGTGCTGAGGTCCCAAGCTGCCGATGAATTCATCCGTTCGGTGTGCGCCCACTGCTTACTACTATAGTCGGGGTCATTCGGGGCGCCCAAAGCCCA